>NZ_JACAPZ010000021.1:0-46023 GCF_013385475.1 Pseudomonas sp. G5001 | reverse complement strand
CGCTGTAAGAGCGGAACCAATCGAAGCCGTAACCGAAGGAATGGATATGTACTCAACCAAACGAAGCCCAAAAGCATGAGCCTCCTGCCCTACGCCTGGGCCAAATCCCAACGCATCCTCCTTCACCCGGGAACCCAGGGCCCGACGCTGACCATTTGCCCCTCGACCCCCGGCTGGTCCATCAGCGAAGTCCACCGCCAGTTCGGCCAAACCCACCTGATCCAGGTGCGCGACGACGAACTCGACGGCCTCCTGGCCACTGCCTACGCCGACACCGGCAGCGCCGCCGCCGTCGTGGGCGCCGCCGAAAACGAAGTCGACCTCGACCGCCTCATGCAAGACATCCCCGAAATCACCGACCTGCTCGACACCCAGGACGGCGCCCCGGTGATCCGCATGATCAACGCCTTGCTCACCCAGGCCGCCCGCGACGAAGCCAGCGACATCCACATCGAACCCTACGAAACCCACTCCGTGGTGCGCTACCGCGTCGACGGCACCCTGCGTGACGTGGTGTCCCCGCGCAAGGCCCTGCACGGCGCCCTGGTCTCACGCATCAAGATCATGGCCCAACTCGATATCGCCGAAAAACGCCTGCCCCAGGACGGCCGCATTGCCCTGCGCGTGGCCGGTCGCCCCATTGATATCCGCGTCTCCACCGTGCCCACCGGCCATGGCGAGCGCGTAGTGATGCGCCTGCTGGACAAACAAGCCGGCCGCCTGCAGCTGGAAACCCTCGGCATGGACCCCGCCGTCCTGGCCAAACTCGACACCCTGATCCGCCAACCCCACGGCATCGTGCTGGTCACCGGCCCCACCGGCAGCGGCAAGACCACCAGCCTCTACGCCGCCCTGGCCCGGCTGGATGCGAGCACCAGCAATATCCTGACCGTCGAAGACCCGGTGGAATACGACCTGCCGGGCATCAGCCAGATCCAGGTCAACGCCAAGATCGACATGACCTTCGCCCTGGCCCTGCGGGCAATCCTGCGCCAGGATCCGGACATCATCATGATCGGCGAAATCCGCGACCTGGAGACCGCACAAATTGCCGTCCAGGCCTCGCTCACGGGCCACTTGGTGCTCGCCACCCTGCACACCAACGACGCCGTCTCGGCGGTCAACCGCTTGATCGACATGGGCGTCGAACCGTTCCTGCTGGCCTCGTCACTGCTCGGCGTATTGGCCCAGCGCCTGGTGCGCCGGCTGTGCCCGCACTGCAAGCAGGAAGACCCGGCCGCGCCCGGCACCTGGCGGCCTGTCGGGTGCGCGCAGTGCAACCAGATCGGTTACAGCGGGCGTACCGGTATCCATGAATTGTTCTGCATCGACGACGAGCTGCGCGGGCTGATCCACCAGGGCGCCGGCGAGCAGGCCTTGAAGGCCGCCGCACGCCGCGCCGGCATGTTCAGCATGCGTGAAGATGGCGAACGCTGGGTACGCAGCGGCGCCACCGCCCCCGAAGAAATCCTGCGCGTAACACGGGACGCCTGATGAACCGATACCGCTACGAAGCCGCCGACGCCAGCGGCAAGCTGGAGTCCGGGCACCTTGAGGCAGACAGCCAGAGCGGCGCCTTTGCCCACCTGCGCAGCCGTGGCCTGACGGCCTTGCGGGTGCAGGTCGAGAACAACAGCGAGCGTGCCGGCGGTGGCAGCCGGTTCAGCGCCAAGCTCTCGGACAATGACCTGGCCTGGGCCACGCGCCAGCTGGCGAGCCTGCTCGGTGCGAGCTTGCCACTGGAGGCCGCGTTGAGCGCCACGGTGGAGCAAGCCGAGAAAAAACACATTGCCCAGACCTTGAGCGCGGTGCGCGCCGATGTGCGCAGCGGCATGCGCCTGGCCGATGCGTTGGCCGCCCGGCCCCGGGACTTTCCGTCGATCTATCGGGCGCTGATCGCGGCGGGGGAGGAGTCCGGCGACCTGGCCCAGGTCATGGAGCGCCTCGCCGACTACATCGAGGAGCGCAACAACCTGCGGGGCAAGATCCTCACGGCGTTTATCTACCCGGGCGTGGTGGGGCTGGTGTCCATCGGCATTGTGATTTTCCTGCTCAGCTACGTGGTGCCGCAGGTGGTCAGTGCGTTTTCCCAGGCTCGCCAGGACCTGCCGGGGCTGACGTTGGCGATGCTCAATGCGAGTGACTTTATCCGCGCCTGGGGCTGGCTGTGTTTTGCCGGGATCGTGGGTGGTTTCTGGAGCTGGCGCCTGTACCTGCGCAACCCCGTGGCGCGGTTGAGCTGGCACAGCCGGGTGTTGCGCCTGCCGTTGATCGGGCGTTTTGTACTGGGCCTCAACACCGCGCGGTTTGCCTCGACCCTGGCGATTCTCGGCGGGGCGGGCGTGCCGTTGTTGCGCGCCCTGGAAGCGGCGCGCCAGACCTTGTCCAACGACCGCCTGAGCCAGTGTGTCAGCGACGCGACGGCCAAGGTGCGCGAGGGCGTCAACCTGGCTCCTGCGCTGGCGGTGGAAAAGGTCTTTCCGCCCGTGCTGATCCACCTGATCGCCAGCGGCGAAAAAACCGGCTCGCTGCCGCCAATGCTCGAGCGCGCGGCGCAAACCCTGTCGCGGGATATCGAGCGTCGGGCGATGGGCATGACGGCGTTGCTTGAACCCTTGATGATCGTGGTGATGGGCGCCGTTGTGCTGGTCATCGTCATGGCCGTGCTGCTGCCGATCATCGAAATCAACCAACTGGTGACCTGACTGCTGACGAAACGCGGTCAAAAAGGTGGGAGCGGGCTTGCTCGCGAAAGCGGTGTGTCAGTCAACACATGTCGCGCCTGATCCACCGCTTTCGCGAGCAAGCCCGCTCCCACATTTGAACTGCGTTTCTTCAAGACTATTTTCGCGCGCCCGACACGCGGGTCCCAACCTCGGGTTCCTCATTCTGTCATCTGCCCAACCCCACCACGCGGCCCGTAACGCCTCCAGCCCGGTCCTCGAAATCCGCGCTGAAACCTCGCTGTCACCTCACCCCCAAACCGCTCAAAAGTGTGACCAAAACACCCGAGAATCTTTTTAAAAATCAAGCCGTTCCTCCCGAGGTTTTTTCCTTTAGCTGTCATCGGATGCTGCGAAATTTCATACCCATGGCCTCACCCCTGGGTACCCCCCGGAACACAGCCCGGGACCGAAGCCATAGCGTCATCTACCCCAACGTACAAACACGACGAAAGGAGCTTCTTCATGTTTAAGCGCAACGTTCTCGCGGTATCCATGACCCTCGCTGCACTGTGCTCGGCCCAGGCTGCCATGGCAGACATCAACGGCGGCGGCGCCACCCTGCCACAACCGCTGTACCAGACCTCCGGCGTATTGACCGCCGGTTTCGCCCCGTACATCGGCGTGGGCAGCGGCAAGGGCAAACTGGCGTTCCTGAACAACGACTACAGCCAGTTCGGCACCGGCACCAAGAACGTTCACTGGGCGGGCAGCGACTCGAAGCTGACCTCGACTGAACTGTCCACCTACGCCTCCACCAAACAAGCGACCTGGGGCAAGCTGATTCAAGTGCCTTCGGTCGCCACTTCGGTTGCCATTCCATTCAACAAGGCCGGTACCAACGCAGTTGACCTGAGCGTTGATCAACTGTGCGGCGTGTTCTCGGGCCGCATCACCACCTGGAACCAACTCCCGGCTACCGGTCGCACCGGTAATATCGTGGTGGTTTACCGTAACGAAGCCAGTGGCACCACCGAGCTGTTCACCCGTTTCCTGGCGGCCAAGTGCGTCAATGAGTCCAAGAAATTTGTGGTCACCACCAACTTCGCGGACAGCTTCGGCGTGCCACCAGGCGCCGTGCCTGCCGTCACCAGCCAAGGCGTGATGACCGCGCTGAACGCCGGTGATGGTCGCATCACCTACATGAGCCCGGACTATGCCGCGCCTACCTTGGCTGGCCTGGATGACGCCACCAAAGTGGCCAAGGTCGCCGGTGTTTCTCCAGCCCCTGATAACGTTTCCGCCGCCATCGCTGCTGTGCCCGTACCGGCTGCTGCCAACGTCGCCAACCAGAACGCCTGGGTACCGGTGTTTGCTGCCGCCGCCGATGCCAACGACCCAAGCGTCGTGCCTTACCCAAGCAGCGGTTATCCGATCCTGGGCTTCACCAACCTGATCTTCAGCCAGTGCTACGCCGACGCCACCCAGACCTCGCAAGTGCGTGCATTCTTCACCCGTCACTTCGGTGCCAGCGCCTTGAACAGCAACGACAACGCGATCAAGGCCAACCGCTTCGTGCCACTGCCAGCTGCCTGGAAAGCCGCGATCACCAGCAACTTCGTTACCGCAACCAGCGCGCTGAGCATCGGCAAGTCTGATGTCTGCAACGCCATCGGTCGTCCGCTGTAACCCACGCTTTTACCGACCGGCAACACCCGATCAGCAACGGCCTGTGCCGTTGCTGATTTTTGCGTTTGCGGCTCGGCTATCAGCCTTACATGAACTTTCCATGACAGAAGTTCAGTCCCGCCCCTCGCCAACCGCCTAACTCCCATACGTGACGCACGTCGCCAGTTCCCTATGGGCAAAAACAAAGAAGGAAGCTTCCTGATGGTCCGCTGCAAACCACCGGTCAACCTGAATGCCCAAGGCCCTGGCGGCCAGACGATCCTGCGCCTCAAACCCCTGGCCCAGGCGATTGCCTTGTTCATGGTGGCAGGCAGCGCCCACGCGGCGACAGCGTTCAGCTCCGGCTGGTTTGCCGACAAGGGTGCCTCCCAGGCGGCGACAGCGGCCCGCCTCAACGGGGCGCAGGTGCCGGGGATTCCGTCGTTGAATCAGCAGGCGCGGGCGAACCAGCAGTTGTCACGTTCCATCAGCACGCTCAACAACAGTGTCGCGGCGATTGCGGCCCAGCAGGCCGCCCAGGCCGCTGGCCGGCAAGCGGCGCTCGGCCAGGTCTCGACGATTCCCGACGGCCTCGGCAAGGGCGGCTTGCAGGTGGACAACAGCCTGACCCAGGGCTGGACCAACGCCAAGGGCCCGACCCAGAGCCAGTCCGGTGGCAAGACCACGGTGACCATCGAGCAGACCGCCGACAAGGCGATCCTCAACTGGGAAACCTTCAACGTCGGACGCAACACCACGGTCGATTTCCAGCAGCAATCGAATTGGGCCGTGCTCAACCGTGTCAACGACCCCAACGCGCGCCCCAGCGAAATCCAGGGCCAGATCAACGCCCCTGGCACAGTGATGATCATGAACCGCAACGGGGTGATCTTCAGCGGCAGCAGCCAGGTCAATGTGCGCAACCTGGTGGCGGCCGCCGCCACCATCACCGATGACCAATTCACCCAACGCGGGATCTATGTGGATGCCAACGGCACCCAGCCGACTTTCACCGACGCGGCGGGCAAGGTCGAGGTGCAGCGCGGCGCGTTGATCCAGACTCACAACCCGGCCACCTCTACCGACGCCGGTGGCTACGCCTTGCTGCTCGGCTCGGAGGTCGAGAACGCCGGCAGCATCATCACCGCCAGGGGCCAGGCCACCCTGGCCGCCGGCGACAGTTTTTATATCCGCAAGGGCGTCGGCACCACCGGCAACGACCGCTCCACCACCCGTGGCAATGAAGTGGCCACCAGCCTCAAGGCCGGCAGCACGTCGGGCAAGGTCAGCAACAGCGGCCTGATCATGGCGTCGACCGGCGACATCACCCTCACCGGGCACCAGGTGCAGCAGAACGGCGTGGCCCTGGCCAGCACCTCGGTGGATACCCGCGGCACGATTCACTTGCTCAACGCCGCCAGCGACACCAGCGCCAGCGTGACCCTGGGCGAGGGCAGTACCACGGCGATCCTGCTGGACGCCAGCGGCAGCACCGCCCTCAACAGCCAGAAGGACAACGGCCTGATCAAGCTCGACGGCTTGCCTGCCAACCTGATCACCGGCCAGTTCAACAACCTCAGCGCGGTGGCCGATCGCACCGACCAGTCGCGGATCGAGATCGTCAGCGGCGGCACTGTGGATTTGCGCAAAGGCTCGATCACCCTGGCCACCGGCGGCCAGGTGGCGGTCAGTGCCGGCCAGCGCAGCCTGGTGCGTGACGGCGCGATGATCGACGTGTCCGGCGCGATTGGCGTCAAGGTGGCGATGGAAGCCAACAACATCAAGATCAACGTGCAAGGCAACGAACAGCGCGACGCGCCCGCCAACCGTGACGGCGGGCAATTGATCAACAATGACGTGTGGGTCGACCTGCGGGACCTGGTGTTCGTCCCGGCCGGCACCAACGGCTATGCGACGGACCGCTGGTACACCGCCGGCGGGCTGCTGGAAGTCGGCGGTTACCTGGGCACCCAGGGCCACTCGGTCGGCGAGTGGATGGCCCAGGGCGGCACTGTGACGTTCACCGGCAAGGACGTGGTGACCCAGCAGGGTGCCCAAGTCAATCTGTCGGGCGGCACCGTCGATGTGCAGGCCGGCTACATCCGCCAGACCTGGCTCAAGGGGCCTGACGGCCAGCTCTATGAGCTGTCGAAAGCCCCCGGGGACATTCTCTACGCGGGGATCTACAAGGGCTTTGAAGACACCAGCGTCCGCTGGGGCCGCAGCGATTTCTACTACAACCCGCTGGTGGCCCAGCAAAGCCGCTACGAGGCGGGCTACACCGTGGGCCGCGACGCCGGCAAGCTGGTGGTGGGCACCACCAACGCGGTGCTGGAAGGCCAGTTGATCAGCGATGTATTCCAGGGCGATCGCCAGACCCAGGCACCGAATATCAACCTTGATGGTTATCAGCAGTCACAGCAGGCCATGGCCCAGCGGGCGCAGTTGATCATTGGCCAGTACACGCCGGTGTACAACAAGGCCACCGGCACCTTGCGCTACGCCTTGACCCCGACCATCGACCAGGTGCTGATCGAGGGCAGCACGCAAAAAATCGCCGACGGCCTGGACCTGGCCACTGCGCTGCCGACCGAACGCCAGGGCAAACTGGTGCTCGACAGTGACCAGCTCAATGGCTACCGGTTGGGCGCGATCAAGGTCGGCGCAAAGCAGCAGATTGACATCAATGGCGCACTCAAGGTGGCTGACGGCGGCGACATCACCCTGTTCGGCCCCGTGGTTTCAGTCAATGCCAACCTCACGGCCCACGGCGGCAGCATCAACGCGGGCAACCTGCTGAATCAGGTCGACCTCAATCGCTCCAATGTCGTTGGCGATGTGATTCTGCCGGGTATCGGCCGGCTCGATGTGGCCGCCGGAGTCAAGCTGGACAGTTCCGGGCGCTGGAATAATCTGGCGCTGGACCCTTCGGCCACTGACGGGGTGGCGTATATCAACGGTGGCAAGGTGTCGTTGCGCAGCTCCGGCGACGTGAACCTCGCGGCGGGCAGCCTGGTGGAAACGTCGTCCGGGGCGACCATCGGCCTGGATGGCAAAGTCCGGGGCGGCAAGGGCGGCGACGTGACCGTGGGCGCACTGGGGGCTTTGGACCTGGGCGCCGAGATTCGCGGCTATGGCGTCAGCGCAGGCGGCACCCTGACCTTGCAGGCCAACAAGGTGCAGATCGGCCAGAGCCCGCAGGCGCCGGATGCCAAGACCTTGCAGTTGGCCGGGGATTTTTTCAACAAGGGTTTTTCGGCCTATGACATTACCGGCAACGAAGGATTGCTGGTCGCCGATGGTACTCAGGTGGATGTGAACGTGCCGGCCTACCGGCTCTCGGAGCAGGCCGCCACGACGCCGGGTGGCGGCGATGCGGCCAGCGTGATGGAGCGCTGGACCCCGCCGCTTTACCAGGAAGACGCCAGCAAGGGCGTACTCAGCCAACGCCGTGGCGCCAGCCTGACCCTTTCCGCCGGCCACCTGGAGTCGCCTGCCGAGCAACTGCCGACAACCGCGCTGGTGGTCGGCAAGGGCGCGGTGATCAGCGTCGACCCGGGCCAGTCGATCAACCTGCGCAGCATCGGCCAACTGACGGTCGACGGCACGCTCAATGCCTGGGGTGGCAGCGTCAACCTGAACGGCCTGACCACGCGCGCGTTCGAGCCGGCCAACGCGGTTGGCCACGGCCGCTCCATCTGGCTGGGTGAAAACGCACTGATCGATGTCGCCGCCCGGGCCGCGACCGCCGTGGACAATCGTGGAAGCCAATACGGGTTGGTCCGTGACGGCGGCAAGATCAGCATCGGTGGCGAGATCAACCTGAGCACCGGCACGGTCACTGCCAGCGACCTGTTTGTGGTGGTACGCGAGGGCGCCCGGCTGGACGCGTCGGGCACGCAAGCGGTGTTGGATGTGCCGGGGCAGGGCGCAACCCGGGTGGCCAGCAATGGCGGCAGCATCAGCCTGGCGTCCAACAATGGCTTGTACCTGGACGGCAGTCTGGTGGCCCGGGCCGGCGGTGCCGGCGCAGCGGGCGGCAGCCTGAACGTAGCGCTGGACAGCCCGTATTACACCAAGAGCAGTGTCACGGATCGCGTGCTGAAGGTGCGTGAACTGGTGCTCGGCCAGACCCATCAGGCTCACCCGCTCGTCGGCACCGCCGCCGACGCGGCCGACAGCCTGGAATACGGCCACGCTCGCCTGGGCGTCGACCAGGTCAGTGCGGGCGGCTTCGACAACCTGGCATTGATGAGCAACGGCCTGTTGAGTTTCGACGGCGATGTGTCCTTGAACATGGGCCAGAGCCTGCGCCTGTACAGCGGTGCCTTCAACCTCAGTGAGGGCGCGGCAGCCAATGCCCGGGTGAATCTGTCGGCACCGTCTCTGCTGCTGTCCGGCATGGATTCGCCGGCCCGGGAATTCTACGTGAACCCGGTGTCGGTGTTGCCGTTACCCTCGCTGCGCGCCACCGAGGCGCAGTTCAATGCCAGCGGCAGCTTGATCGATGTGCGCGGCAGCGTGTTGTTTGGCAGCAAGGGCAAACTGCGCCAGGCCGACGACAGCCTGGTCGGCCTTGAGCGTCGCGGCTTTGATCAGGTCAACCTGACCAGCCAGGGCGATCTGCGCTTCCTGGCGGGTGCGAACCCGGACGGCGTGGCCTTGAGGGTCAGCACCCAGTTATTGACCCAGGGCGACATGACCTTGCGGGCGGCGCAGTTGTATCCGGCCACGGAGGTCGGTGCGCGGGTCATTGCCGGCTACCTGAGCGAATTCAACAGCCTCAACATCACGTTCGACCCGCTGCGCACCCTGACCATTGGCCGTACCGGCAACACGGATGCCGCGGTGC
Organism: Pseudomonas sp. G5001; assembly: GCF_013385475.1. Lineage (NCBI taxonomy): Bacteria > Pseudomonadati > Pseudomonadota > Gammaproteobacteria > Pseudomonadales > Pseudomonadaceae > Pseudomonas > Pseudomonas sp. G5001. The sequence goes on along the minus strand of NZ_JACAPZ010000021.1, from coordinate 36,840 downwards.
CTTACTCGGCATTCGGGCGCCTGCAACTGGGCGCCGCGACGGTGCGGCAGGGCGGTGTGGTGCGGGCGCCCCTGGGGTTGATCGATATCGGCAGCATGGGCAGCAGCCAGGTGCAATTGCTGCCGGGCAGCGTGACGTCGGTGAGCGGCAGGGGCCTGGTGCTGCCGTATGGCGGCACCCTGGACGGGCAGGTCTATAAGTACAACGGCAAGACCGTGACGTTTGTCGGCCAGGGCGGGCTGGTCAACCAGGACGCGGAACTCAGCGTCGGGGTGATTCTCGGCGGCCAGTCGGTGCAGGTGCAGCCTGAGGCTACCCTGGATCTGTCGGGCGGCGGCGAATTGCTGGGGGCCGGTTTCGTTTCCGGGCGCGGAGGCTCTACGGATGCGCGCTACAGCCCACTGGTGCAGTTTGGTGCCAATGGCGGTTTTGTGTTGCCGGGCCTGGGCACCAACCCGATTTACGCCATCGTGCCCGGGGTGCAGCCTGGCGCGGCGCCGGTGGCACCGGAGAAAGGCGCAGTCGATCCGTTGGTGGGCCAGCAGGTCACCATCGGCGCCGGAGTGCCGGGGCTGCCGGCGGGCACTTATACCCTGATGCCGTCCACCTACGCCTTGATGCCCGGCGCTTTCCGCGTCGAGATCAACGGCCTGGCCGGGCTCGGCAGTGATGCCGCCACCCAGCGCATGCGCAATGGCTCCTGGTCCACCGCCGGGCGCTTGTCCATCGCCAACACCGGGATCGGCAACAGCGTTGCCAGCCAGTTGATTCTGACCTCGGCCGATACCTTGCGTCGCTATTCCCAATACAACGAAACCAGCTACGCCCAGTTCGCCATGGCCGACGCTGCGAAACAGGGTGTGCCACGCCCGATGCTCGCCGTCGACGCCAAGACCCTGAAACTGGCCTTGCGGCCAGGGGGCGGCGCTGATGCGTTTTCGTTCCAGGGCATAGGCCGTTTTGAGGCCGCGACGGGTGGCTATGGCGGCGCGGTGGCGGTGATTGATCCAGGCAAACTGGGTATTGAAGTCGTCGCGGCGGGCAGTTCCGCAACCAGCGGTTTTTCCGGCATTACCTTCAACGATGAGAGCCTCAACGCCTTGGGAGCCTCGCGTTTGATGGTGGGGGGGATGACGGCAGTTACGTATGGCCAGTCCGGGAATTACATCGTCCTGGCTGGCGGTACGAGTCGGGCCAACAGCACCGTCACGCTTCGGGAAGGTGTGACGCTCGCAGCGCCGGAAGTCTTTTTGTTGAGTGACACCAACGCGATCGTCCTGGAGCAGGGCGCATCCATCAACACCATCGGCCGTGGCAAAGCCAGCTACGACGCTCGTGACGGTTTTATCTACAAAGTCACCAATATGCTGGCGGCGTCCAACGGCTTGCTCAATGTCATTGCATTCAATACGACGGTGCCCAGCGGCGGGATCAGCATCGGTGTGTGTGACACGGGCCTGTGCAGCGGGCAAACCGGGCTGTACTCCGAAGGCAGCATCGTGGCGTTGACCAACAATACCTTCCAGTTGGGCGACCAGGTGCGCTACGGCACCCGTCACCTCAACCTGGGGGTCAACACCATTAACCTCGGCAGCGCCCAAGCCCTGGCCGCTGCCGCTGTGGCCAATCAGTTGCCGGCCGGCCTGACACTCACCCAGGCGCTTCTTGATCGCCTGCTCAAAGGTGATTCACAGTTCGGTGCACCGGCCCTGGAAACCCTGCAGCTCTCGGCGCGGGACAGTTTCAACTTCTACGGCAGTACCTCCCTGGACACCTATGACCCACTGACGGGTAAGTCGCGGCTGAGCAACCTGATGCTCTCCACTCCGGCGATCTACGGTGCCGGTGCCGCTGGCGACGTGGCCAACATTCATACCGCCAACCTGATCTGGCAGGGCGCGACCACCCCACCGGGCTCGGTGATCGCCGGCGGGGCGGGCACTGGCAGCGGGCGCCTGGATATCAACGCCGAGCGTATTGAGTTCGGCTACGGCGCCTTTGCCCAGACCAACACCGTGAGCAGTTTCGATCGCCTGGCTTTGGGCTTTGCCAGCGTGAACCTCAATGCCAGCGAGCGCATTACCGCCAACCACAAGGGCAGCCTCTCGGTGTATCAGAGCCAGGGCGCCTATGACCCGGTGAAGGGCTTCCAGTACAGCGGCGGCGACCTGAATATCCTCACCCCGCTGATGACCGGCGAAGCCGGTTCGGTGAACCGCATCACCGCAGGTGGGGCGATTGATATTGCAGCGTCCGTGGGGGCGCGTGGCAAGGCCGACGGCCAGGGCGCCGAACTGTCCCTGCAAGGCGATAGCATTCGCCTGGCCACGGCGGTAGTGCTGCCCAGCGGCAAAGTCAGCCTGGGCGCCCGGGGTGATGTGGTGCTGACGGATGCGGCGTTGATCGACGTGGCCGGTGGCGCCACTGTGTTCAACGATGTGACCCAGTACGGCGCGGGCGGCACGGTGCTGCTGGACAGCCGCAGCGGCAACATACTGCAGGCTGCCGGCTCGACCATCGACCTCTCGGCCAAAAACAACCAGGCCGGCAAACTGCGGGCGGTTGCGGTGGACGCGGCGGGCGGTATCGTCGACCTGCAAGGCACGATCCTCGCCGGCAGCAGTGGCTATTACGATGCGGGCGGGACCACGATGCCTTATGAGGCCGGTACCGTGGAAATCCAGGCCCAGCGCCTGGGCAGCAGCGGTTCACTGGACCAGCAGTTCGCCGACCTCAACCAGCGCCTGAATCAAGGCCAGGTGTTCGGCACACGCAGCTTCCAACTCAAGCAGGGCGACTTGACCATCGGCAATGGCCTCAAGGCCGGCACCGTCAACGTCTCCGTGGACAACGGCAGCCTGCGGGTCACCGGCCTGGTGGACGCCAGTGGCGAGCGCGTCGGCAGCATCAACCTGGCCGGCAAGCACGGCCTGACGCTGGACGGCGGCGCGGTACTCGACGCCCATGGCAGCAAGCTGCGGGTGGACAGCTACGGCAAGATCATCGACTCGCCCAACCGGGCCATGGTGGTGCTCGGCTCCGGCACCGGTCAACTGACCCTGGCCGATGGCGCACGCATCGACCTGCGCCACGGCACCGAGGCGGTCCAGGGCAATGACGGGCGCAATCGCGGCACCCTGGAACTGAATGCACCACGGCTGATCAACGTCGATGGCACCAGCAACGACATCAACATCGATGCCCATGGCCGCCTGACGATCCAGGGTGCGCGCTCGATCACCCTCAACGGCATGATCAGTTACGACGATGCGCCACTGGTCACCGATCCGACGGCCAGCGGGCGGCCTTACCAACAGATCGACCAGGCCTACCTGGATGGCAAGCATGTGCTGAGCACGGCCTTTATCAACGGTGCATTGCTCAACCAGAACCTGCTGCAAAACAAACTCGCCGGGCTTAACAATGCAACCTACGCCGATGCCTTCCACCTGCGCCCGGGCGTGGAAATCGTCAGCAAGACCGCGGACGGTGACCTGGTGGTGCAGGGCGATCTGGACCTGTCCGGCTACCGTTACGCCAGCCTCAACCCCAACAGCCAGAAAACCTCGGTGTATGGCTCCGGTGAGTCGGGCAGCCTGACCCTGCGCGCCGGTGGCGACCTGAATATTTACGGCAGCATCAACGACGGTTTTGCACCGCCACCACAGACCGTCGATGACAAGGGCTGGGTGTTGTTGCCGGGTATCGACTTTACCGGGGGCACGATCATCGTGCCGGGTAACGGCATCACCCTGGCGGACGGCACGACCTTCCCGGCGGGCACGGTGCTCAACTACGACCTGCCGATCAAGGCCGTGGGCGTGGCCGCCGGTACGCGCTTGCCGACCCGGGCGACGCTGAACCAGGACCTGACGCTGCCTGCCGGTACGGTACTGGCCGCAGCAGTGTTCGACAGCGCGGGCAATGTGCTGTTTGCCGCAGGCACGTTATTGAGCCAGGCACACACCCTGGCGGCCGGCTCACAGCTGGACGCCGGCAGCCTGCTGACCCAGGACACCCGGCTCGGGGCGCTGACCTGGCCCAAAGGGGTGCCGTTGCCGACGAACTACGAGGCGCTTAACCCGACGCAAAACCACGTGACCCTCAATGGCGACATACCGCTGCCGCGCGGCGCGTTGATTCCTTCCGGCACCAACGTCAAGTTGCCGGGCGGGGCTGAGTCGGTGGCGTTGCGCCCGGAAGTGGCGGGGCGCCAGGGCAAGCTGTGGGCCCTCTCGCCGATGCTGGCCGAAGGTTCGCAATCCTGGACGCTGCGGTTGGTTGCAGGTGCTGACACCGAGGCGGCCGACAGCCGCATCCTGCAAGCCCATCCGCGCAGCGGCGACCTGCGTTTGGCTGACAGCCACTACGGCATGTTTGCCAAGGAGATGCCCGCCAAGGGCAAGTTGACCTGGACCGCCTTCGCGGTGGAGGACTTTGCGGCCAATGGGGTGGTGGTCAAGGAAGGCGACCCGATCGACCAAAAGATCCTCGATGATTTCGGGCTGGGTTCGATTGATGATTTCTGTGGGGGCAATCCGGCGTACTGCGCCGTGAAAGTTGGCTATGTCTGGACCGAATTCGGCGCCAAGGACCTGGCGGACAACGGGATTATCGTCACCGTCGGAACGCCGATCGAGCAAAGCATCCTGGACCAGTTCGGTATCCCGTCCATCGATGAGTTCTGTGCAAGCTCGCCCGCCTACTGCCAGGCCCAAAGCGGCAAAGAGTATGCGGCGACCCCCTCCAGCAGCCGTTTCAGTGTGATTCGCACCGGTACGGGCGACCTCGAACTGCTCAGCGCCGGCAACTTGAGCATGGACTCCCTGTACGGGGTCTACACCGCCGGTACATCGTCCACTGCAACCGGTGCCAGTGACCCCTACAACCAGCCCAAGGCGCTGAACAGCGCGAAGACGGTGCTGAACGATACCAACAGTTATTTTGAACAGTTCGTCAACGGCTCATCTGACAGCCTGTACCGTGCCTGGTACCCGGAGGCAGGGGGGAATTTGAGCGTGAACGTGGGGGGCAACCTGACGGGGAATATCCTGGGAGGCGTCTTCAACCCAAGTCGGCCCAACCCCCTGGATAACGGCATCGACTCCGCCGATGTGGCCAACTGGCTGTGGCGCCAGGGCAGCGGCACGGTGAACACCGGCGGGCAGGCGCAGCCGACGGCCTGGTGGATCAATTTCGGTAGCTATACCGCCAACGCCTCCAAGGCTGATGCGTTCGTCGGGTTTACCGGTTTCGGCACCCTCGGCGGCGGTGACGTGGATGTACAGGTAGGCGGGGATGCCGGTGTGCTTCGGCGCATGGACGGCAACCCAATGTCGGCCTCTGCCAACCCGCGCAGCCAGGGGCTGGTGCTGGCGGTCGGCAGTACCGGGCGGGTTGCCGGTGATGGCAGCCTGCAGTTGACGGGCGGTGGTGATCTGCGGGTGCGTATCGGTGGCGCCCTGAACCCTGGCAGCGTGGTTGATGTAAACGATCAGAACGGCCAGTTGGTGAATATCCGGGGCAATGTCCAACTGCAAAGTGCGACCACGGGCCGGATCGACCTGACCTACGGCAGCAACAGCTCTGAGCAGAGCCCGGGCGAAACCCGCGCATTCGATCCGTTCCAGGCGACCCGTGGCCGGGCAGTGGGGGGCATCACCCTGGTGCCGGGGGATGCCACATTCAACTTGACCACATTGGGTGACCTGGTGCTGCAGCAAGTGATTGACCCGGGCCGTGTCGTCCTGCTGAACAACTCATCGTTTACCCGTGGCGGGACGAGTGGGACCGGCGAAAGTTGGTTCTCGTTATGGACCGGGCACACGGCAATCGACCTGTTTTCAGCGGGGGGCAACGTGACGCCATCTGTCTCCGCCGCAGCGTCCGACCTGGCAACTGTCTACCCATCGATCGTTCGAGCGACGGCGGCTGGCGGCAGTATTTATTACGGAAGCGCCGTCCTGGGGTACCAAGCCGATACGAGTCCGATAAATGCCTTGGTGCTCGCCCCCGGTGCCAGCAGCCAGTTGCAATTCCTGGCCCATGACTCGATTTATGCGGGCGGTATGTTTGTCACGCCTTCCGGGGCCGACCCCAGCATCATGGCCACACCTTGGCGGCCGGCGTTCGTCGGGACCATTGATGGTCAGGTGGTTGCCGATGGCAACAATCTGTCGGAGAACGGTAGCTCGTCGGGTTCCATTCCGCGTCCTTTGTTTGCCTTTGGCTCCGCCACGGCGTCGGCAGCCGCTTACGCGCCAACGGAACCGGCGCGGTTCTATGCCTTGACCGGCGATCTGGTGGGGGTCAGCAGCGGCCGGACCCTGACGTTCAATTCTTCCCCCACGTTTTTGCATTCAGGGCAGACCTGGTATGAGGGTAACGGGCCAGTTTGGATGATGGCGGGGCGAGACATTGTCAGCAGTGGCAGCCGTTTTAATACGGCCCCTGGTGCGGTCAGCGAGCAGTCGACCGGCAACCTGTTCATCCACAACAACCCCACTGACATCTCCATCGTCTCCGCCGGGCGCGACATTCTGTACAGCAACTTCCAGGTTGCCGGTCCTGGCCTGCTGGAAGTGACGGCGGGCGGCAATATCCTGATGTCCGGGCGTGACCCGGCGAAGGGCGGCGAAGTCAGCATCACCAGCCTGGGCCCGGTGGTCGCGGGCGACAACCGCCCTGGCGCAGGCATCGTCATGCAAGCTGGCGTCGGCCCCAACGGCCCGGATTACCGGCGCTTTGTCGAGGCCTACCTGGACCCGGCCAACCTCGTCCAGCCAGGCGAAGCCCTGTCGATCCAGGGCGGCAAGGTCGCCAAGACCTATGAGAACGAACTGGTCACCTGGCTCGCCGAGCGCTTCGGTTTCGTCGGCACCCGCGAGCAGGCCCGCGCGGTTTACGCCGCACTGCCCGCTGAACAGCAACGGGTGTTCGCCCGTGATGTGTACTTCGCCGAACTCAAGGCCGCCGGCCGTGAGTACAACGCGGTGGGCGGTGTGCGCCAGGGCAGCTATGTACGGGGGCGTGCAGCGATTGCCGCGCTGTTCCCGGACAAGGACGTGGCCGGCAACCCGATCACCTACAAGGGCGATATCACGTTGTTCGGCGGCTCGGGTGTACACACCAATTTCGGTGGCTCGATCCAGATGCTCACCCCGGGCGGTGGGCAGACCTTCGGCATCGAAGGCGCGGCACCGCCGTCCACCGCCGGTGTGATCACCCAGGGCGCCGGCGATATCCAGCTGTATTCCATGGGCAGCATCCTGCTGGGCCAGAGCCGCATCATGACCACCTTCGGCGGCTCGATCATGGGCTGGTCCGGCGAGGGCGACATCAACGCCGGTCGCGGATCCAAGACCACCGTGGTGTACACGCCGCCCAAGCGTGTCTACGACAACTGGGGCAACGTGACCCTGTCGCCGGCGGTGCCGAGCACCGGGGCGGGGATTGCCACCTTGAACCCGATTCCGGAAGTGCCGGCCGGAGACATCGACCTGATCGCCCCGCTGGGCACCATCGATGCGGGTGAGGCGGGGATTCGGGTCTCGGGCAACATCAACATTGCCGCGTTGCGCGTCGTAAACGCCGCCAACATCCAGACCCAGGGCAAGTCGTCCGGGGTGCCGGTGTCGGCGGCGGTAAACACCGGGGCCATGACCTCGGCGAGCGCAGCCGGTGCGGCGGCGTCCCAGGCGGCGGAAGATGCCGCGCGCAGCCAGCAGGCGGCGGCCAAACAGGGCCGGGCGTCGATTGTCACGGTGGAAGTGTTGAGCTTTGGCAGCGAGCCAGTGGAGCGCAAGCCGGAGGACGGGCAGAAGACCTCGGGCTACAACCCCAACAGCCCGGTGCAGGTACTCGGCGCCGGACCGTTGAGTGACCAGGCGCGGGCGCGGTTGACGGATGAGGAGCGCCAGCAGATCAGCTTGTAGTTTTAGAAAAGGACCTCTCGTTGTATTTGGGGCGATCATTGATCGCCCCTTTTTTTCGTCTTGGGGGCCCGGCTTTCCCAGGTGGGATGGTGGTGCGGTCGAGCCGGTAGTCACTGAGGCCGGGATGAGTGATATCTCGGTCACCAAGTGCGAGCTCTATCACCCTGATCTGTCAGGCCAGGAGCTGGAGGCGATTAAAAGTACGAAGCGCTCAGCATTGGAAACCTACAGCGTTTCACAACTTTGGTCGGTGGCATGGACTGAGGAAATTGGTCAGACGCTTCGCTCGTGAATTATTCAGCCAGTTGTTTGAATTGCCTCGCCAACTCCAACACGACTCGGCCGCTATTCGCGGTGGGCACCAAATGGGTAAACGGAATATCGATCATCCGATTCTCCCGCACCGCCCGCAAACGCGACAGCACCGGGTCGGTGGTCAGCAACTGACGTTTGCGGCTGGCCGGTGACCACAGCGCATCCGCCAGCAAGATCACATCCGGGTCACTCATCAGCAGGGTTTCGCTGCTCACGGTGACGCGGTATTGGTTGATCCCGGCGAATAAATTGCGCGCACCAGCGGCCGCCACCAACGTGGTGACGAACCCACGCCGGCCTTCGCTGTCCAGCCCGTTGACCTCACTGTCCAGGTAGAACACCGACATCGGTTTACCTTCGCCCACCAGGGCCTGGGCACTGGCCAGGTCGGCGTCCATGGCATCGCTCAACGCCCGCGCCCGTTGCTGTTTGTGCACCAGGGCGCCGAGGGTAAACAGGTCGTTGCGAATATGCCCGAAGTAATCCAGCGAGTGCCCGTCGCACGCCGACTCCAGCAAGTACGACCCAACCCCGTTGCCTGCCAACCCTGTGCGGGAGGTGACACCAGTGCCAAAGGCAGTGGCGAATCCACCGACCACCAGATCCGGTTTCTGCGCATAGAGCACTTCGCTGGACGGGTACTTGGGCGCAATCACCGGCACGCCGAAATACTCGCCGTGTCGGTGGGCCACACCGTTGTCATCCAGATACGCCACGCCCACCAAGGCCGGGCCGACATCCAGCGCCAACAGCAGGTCTGCGGCATGCTGGTTGAGGGCCACGATGCGCGAAGGCGGTGAGTGGGCGGCGGTCCAATCCTGGTTGCAGTTGCGAAAGCTGTCGGCCAATACCGATGGCGCGCAGAGCAGGGCGCCCAGCAGCAGCCACGAGGCCTTCATGGGCGCTCCTTGATCAGCAGATCCTCGACGACTTCGCCGCCCACCAGATGCACTTCCACCAGCCGTTGCACATCGTCTTTGTTGTGCACGCCGTACCAGCAAGTGTCCGGGTACACCGTCACGATTGGCCCCAGGTTGCACGGGAACTGGCAGTGGGTGCGTGTCAGCAGCACGCCGCCAGGCTTTTCGATGCAGTCGTGTTGCAGCAGGTGGCGGCGCAGGGTTTTCCACAGTTGCAGCGCGCCACGCTGCGTACAGCGTGGGCCAGTGCACAGGAACACGTGACGGGCGTGGTCAGGCACGTGGGACCAGTCCGGATGAGTTTCCACGGGCGTACTCATCAGAAGCGATACGTGTAGCGTACTTCGGAGGTGAACGGCCGCCCGAGGTTGTCGACGTTGCTGGCGCGGCTGGTGACGTAGTCGCGGTCGAACAGGTTCTCTACCAGCAGGCTCACGCGGTGTTGGTGGGCGTTGTCGAGGTAGCGATAGGCGTCGGCATCCACCACGGTGTAGTTGCCGTATTCGACCTTTTTCGAGCTGACGATATCGCCGATGTAACGCACGGCGGTGCCGGCGCCCCACAGGCGGTCCGCCGATTCATAGCCGACCCGCGAGCGGGCGAAGAAGCCCGGGATATCGTTGATGGTGACACCCGCACGGGACTCGGTGAGGTTGCGGGTCATGTCGGCCTGCACGCTCCATTGTTCATTGAGCTGCAGCTTGGCGTCGGCCTCGAAACCACGCATCTGGATCTGCCCCTGGCCGTTGACCCACTGGATATCGTCCAGGGTGATCAGGTCGGTGATCTTGCGTTTGAACAGCGTGACGCTGGCGCTGAAGTCCCGGGCCAGCAGGCTGCCCTTGTAGTCGATGCCCAGTTCGGCGTTGCGGCTCTTCTCCGGCTTGAGGTTGCGGTTGCCTTTCTCATCGTCTTCGTTGACGAACAGTTGCTCGGCGTTTGGCAGTTTGTAGGCAGTGCCGTATTGGCCGCGCAGGGCCCAGTTGTCGTTGAGGTCGTAGAGCGAAGTGAGCATGCCGACAGTGGCGCTGTCGCCGCCGCTCATGGCTTCGTGGCGTACGCCGATGCTCGGGTGCCAGTTCGGCAGGGCTTCAATATTCGGGCGCAGTTGGGTGTACAGCGCGTGGGCCTGGGCCTTGTTGTCGTCGATGATCAATACATCGTCCTGGCCCTTGAACCACTGGTTGTCGGAACCGAATACCAGCACATGCTCACCGGGCAACACGGCCTTGCCTTCGGCCTGCACGCCCCAGTCGGTGAAGCCCCAGTAGTCGTTGTGGTTGATGGCCCGGGTGCCGCCGCCTTCGATATTGTTGATGCGGGTATAGCGCGTGTCCCAATCGTTGATATGGCCTTTGACGAAGTAGCTCAGGCGCTCGTTGAGGGTTTGCTCGAAGGTGGCCGTGGCGATCTGTTGCACGCGGTCGTTGGTGGTCTTGTGGTTGTCCACCGGGCGGGCGAAATCGAGGTTGGCGTCGGCGTACTGGTAAAACAGCTCAAGGCGCGTGTCATCGCCAAACGACTGGATCGCCTTGGTGCCGAAGGTGGTGACTTCGTAGGAGCGCTTCTTGTCGCTGACGTTTTTCATGTCGCGGTTGCGAAACGGCTGGTAGCCCTCGGAGACGTTGCGGCTGACGTAGGCCAGCAAGCCAAGATCGCCAAAACCGTTGTTGAAGATCTTCTCGATCCGGGCGTCGCCGGTGGTGCCGCCGAAGGTGTCTGCACCCAGGTTCACCTCGCCGGACGCCTCGCGGGTTTGCGGGCTGCGGGTAACGATGTTGATCACCCCCGACACCGCCTGGGTGCCGAACAGCAGGCTCTGGCCACCCTTGAGCACTTCGATGCGCTCGATGGCGTTGGCGGGCAGGGTGTCCAGGTACAGGCCGCCGTACAGGCGGTTGTTCAGGCGCACGCCGTCCAGCAGGATCAACGTGTCGTCGTTGCGCCCACCCAGCAGGGAATAAGTGCCGTAGTCGAACGGGCCATTCTTGGGTGCCACGTACAGGCCGGGGATGAACATCTGCATCACGCGCGACACATCGGCGGCGGGGCCGGCGCGTTCGATCTGTTCGCGGGTGACGATCTCGACCTTGCTGCCGTACTGGGCCATGTCGGCCACGGTAGTGGATTCCACCGAAGGTGCGGAAATGATCTGCTGCTTGAGCTCAAGGGGAGGGTCGTCGGCCAGCAGCAGGGGGCTGAACAGGCAGCCGAGCAACAGGCTGGGCACGGAAGTAGTGTAAGGTCGAATCATAGTCTTCTCGGAAAAGTATCTTTCGCGAAAAGCACGCACGAGTAGGCACCGAGCACACGCCAATACCGGCCCATGCCCGCCCACCGCAGGATTTTGCCAAACAGAATTCCAGGCCGGTCTCCGGGCTCACGCGTATGGACACCTTCACCTTCCCATGGCGCGCAGGCCACAGTGGTGTGTCGAAGGGGTCACGCGTCTACCGTTGCGGGGGCAGCACCGGACTGGCTCGAAAAGAGCGGCACCGGTTTCCCGTTTCACCCCATGCACGGCGGCATGAGGCACCTGAAACAGGCCGGCATCTGAACATTCGAAAGACCGTTCGTCAACTTGGCGGGTACTTTTCCGGTGGCTGCATGGGAAGCGACTGACGGATATTGCCAGAAAATTCCCACAGGAGTACAAATGTACTCCATGAAGAATCTAACGCCCCGCCGTACCGCCATCCTGACCTTTATCCGCGACCGTATCGCGCAGCAAGGCCAGTCTCCCAGCCTCGCCGAGATCGCCGAGGCGTTCGGCTTTGCCTCCCGCAGCGTGGCGCGCAAGCATGTGCTGGCGCTGACCGAGGGCGGCTTTATCGAGGTCAATCCCAACCAGGCGCGCGGCATCCGCCTGCTCAATCAACCGGCGCGGCCGGAGCTGTTGGATATTCCGGTGCTCGGCCGGGTGGCCGCCGGTTTGCCTATTGGCGCCGATGCCGAAGTGCACAACCGTCTATTGCTCGACCCGGGCATGTTCGCGAAAACCCCGGATTACCTGCTGCGGGTGCAGGGCGATTCGATGATCGAAGACGGCATCCTCGATGGCGACCTGGTAGGCGTACGCCGCAGTGCCGAGGCCTTGAACGGGCAGATCGTGGTGGCACGCCTGGACGGTGAAGTCACCATCAAACGTTTCGAACACGTGGGCGAGCGCGTGCGCCTGCTGCCGCGCAACCCCGCCTATCAACCCATCGTGGTGCGGCCCGATCAGGACCTGGCCATCGAAGGGGTGTTCTGCGGCCTGGTGAGGCAAGGCTGATGGGCGCCGTCGTTGCACTGGACTCGCTGTTCAATGGCGGCCGGGTCTGGAAAGGCCGGCCCGCCGCGCCGCCGGCCAGCGTCCATCCCACCGGGCTTGCGGCCCTGGATGCGGTGCTGCCCAGCGGTGGCTGGCCGGAAGCGGCGTTGAGCGAAATCCTGATGGCGAAGGAGGGCGTGGGCGAGTTGCAGCTGGTGTGGCCGACCCTGGCACGGTTGGCGGCGGCCGGTGAGCGCATCGTGCTGGTGGCGCCGCCCTACACGCCGTACCCCCACGCCTGGCAAAACGCCGGGGTGGATGTGCGCCAGCTGTCAGTGATCCAGGCCGATGAACGCGATGCCTTGTGGGCAGTGGAGCAATGCCTGCGTTCCGGCAGCTGTGGCGCGGTGCTGTGCTGGCCGCGCAAGGCCGATGACCGCGCCTTGCGCCGCTTGCAGGTGGCGGCGGAAACCGGCCAGACCCTGGCCTTTGCCTGGCGCTCCTTGAACGAGGCCATCAACCCGTCACCGGCCGCGTTGCGCCTGGCGGTTGAGGCGAGCCCTGCGCAAGTGCGGGTGCTCAAGTGCCGGGGTGGCCTGGCCCATCCCGCGCCCATTGCGCTTGGGCACTGAGGTTGGCATGCGCTGGGTGTGTATTGTGTTCCCGCAATTGGCGCTGGACGGGGTGCTGCGTCTGCGCCCCGAACCGGATCAGCCATTGGCCCTGTTGGCCGGCACGCCGCAGCGGCGGGTGCTGCAAACCGTCAATGACGCCGCGCGCAAACTCGGCCTGCGCCCCGGCCAATCCCTGACGGCGGCCCATGCCTTGACCAAGGCGTTCGCCTGCGCCGAATACGACCCGGCGCAGATCGAATACTGGCAGCAGTTTCTCGCCGCCTGGGCCTACCGTTTCAGCTCCCAGGTCAGCGTGTTCTACCCACGGGCGTTGCTGTTCGAGATCGAGTCGAGCCTGGGCCTGTTCGGGCCGTGGCCGTTGCTCGAAGCACGCTTGCGCAAGGAGCTGACCGAACTGGGGTTTCGTCACCGCATCGTCGCCGCGCCGAACCCGGCGGCGGCGCGGATATTGGCGAATGTCTACGACGGCCTGGCCGTGGCCGATGAGCAATACCTGCAACACGCCCTGGCACCGATCCCCATCGACCGCGCCGGCCTCGACCCGCAAGCCGCCAGCGCATTGTCGCGCATGGGCTTGCGCACCCTGGCCCAGGTGCAGGCGTTGCCTCGGCATACCCTGGCCCGGCGCTTCGATGCTGCGCTGCTCAAGCACCTCGATGCACTGTGCGGCCAACGGCCCCTGGCGCTGGCGTTCTACCAGCCGCCGGACCGGTTTGATGTGCGCATCGAGCTGAATTTTGATGTGTTGTCCCACCAGGCCTTGCTGTTTCCCTTGCGCCGTTTGACTGGCGACCTGTCGGCGTTCCTGTGTGGCCGCGACAGTGGCGTGCAGCGTTTTGACCTGCACCTGGAGCACGCGGCCGAGCCCGACAGCGTGATCAAGGTCGGCCTGCTCAGCGCCGAGCGTGACGCGGCGATGCTGTTCGAACTGGCCCGTGGGCGCCTGGAGCAAGTGCAAGTCACCTCGCCGGTGCGCGGCTTTCGCCTGGTGGCCGAGGACCTGCCGGTGTTTGTGCCCCAGCGCCAGGACCTGTTCGACGAGCGCCCGCAACAAACCCTGCCGTGGGAACAACTGCGCGAACGCCTGCGGGCGCGGCTGGGGGATGAAGCGGTGCAAGGCCTGCGGTTTCACGCCGACCACCGCCCCGAATGCGCCTGGCAAGCCGGTGCCGACACTCGCCCGTGTACCCCCTCAAATAACGTGCAGCGCCCGGGCTGGTTGCTGCATGAACCGACGCCTCTGGCCGAGCAAGGTCTACACATCCTGATGGGCCCGGAACGCATCGAGTCCGGCTGGTGGGATGGCGCCGATGTGCGCCGCGATTACTACCTGGTGCGCACCCGCGCCGGCCAGCAGGGCTGGGCTTACCGCACCGTGGGCGAAAGCGGCACGCTGTGGCTGCAAGGCTGGTTCGCATGAAGTACGCGGAGCTGCATTGTCTGTCCAACTTCAGTTTCCAGCGGGGCGCCTCCAGTGCCCGCGAGCTGTTTGAACGGGCCAGGCAGCAGGGTTACGAGGCGCTGGCCATCACCGATGAATGCACCTTGTCGGGCATCGTCCGTGCCTGGCAAGCGGCCAAGGAAGTCGGGTTGCCGCTGATTATCGGCAGCGAGATGCGCCTGGAAAACGGCCCCAAGCTAGTGCTGCTGGTGGAGAACCTGGAAGGCTATCAACACCTGTGCCGGCTGATCACCATCGCCCGTCGCCGTGCGGAAAAAGGTCACTACCGGTTGCTGCAGGAAGACTTCACCGCGGTACACGGCTTGCTCGCGTTATGGATGGTCGAAGACACCGACACCCAGGCCCATATCCAATGGCTGTGCAGCACCTTCACCGATCGCCTGTGGCTGGCGGTGGAACTGCATTGCGGCCAGAACGATGCCCGTCACCTTGAGCAACGCCTGAACCTGGCCGCCAGCCTGCACCTGCCGGCGGTGGCCTGCGGCGATGTGCATATGCATGTGCGCGGTCGCCGTGCGTTGCAAGACACCATGACCGCAATCCGTCACCACGTCCCGGTGGCCGAAGCCGGCGCGCGCCTGCATCCCAATGGTGAACGGCACTTGCGCAGCCTCGATGCATTGGCCGCGCTGTACCCGGCGCACTTGCTGGAAGAGTCCCTGAACATTGCCCGGCGTTGCACCTTTGACCTCGGCCAATTGCGCTATCAATACCCCAGGGAGTTGGTACCTGAAGGCCAGGATGCAAAATCCTGGTTACGCAGCTTGACCGAGCAAGGCATCGCCCAGCGTTGGCCGAAAGGGGTCGACGCCAAGACCCTCCAGCAGATCAATAACGAACTGGAACTGATCAGCGACCTCGGCTACGAAAGCTATTTCCTCACCGTACACGACATTGTGCGCTTCGCCCGCAGCCGTTCGATCCTGTGCCAGGGCCGTGGCTCGGCGGCCAACTCGGCGGTGTGTTTTGCCCTGGGCATCACCGAGATCAACCCGAGCCTGATGAACATGTTGTTCGAGCGCTTCCTGTCTCGCGAACGCAACGAGCCGCCGGACATCGACGTGGACTTCGAGCACGAACGCCGTGAGGAAGTGCTGCAATACGTCTTCCAGCGCTACGGGCGCACCCGCGCCGCGTTGACGGCGGTGGTCAGCAGCTACCACGGCGCCGGCGCGGTGCGCGACGTGGCCAAGGCCCTCGGGTTGCCGCCGGATCAGGTCAACGCCCTGGCCGACTGTTGTGGGCGCTGGAGCGACGAAGCACCGCCCCTGGAACGCCTGCGCGAAGGTGGTTTCGACCCCGACAGCCCGGTGCTGCGCCGGGTGCTCACACTCACTCAGCAACTGATCGGCTTCCCCCGGCACCTGTCCCAGCACCCCGGCGGCTTCGTGATTTCCGAACACCCGCTGGACACCCTGGTGCCGGTGGAAAATGCCGCCATGGCCGAGCGCACCATCATCCAGTGGGACAAGGACGACCTCGACGCCGTGGGCCTGCTCAAGGTGGACATCCTCGCGCTGGGCATGCTCAGTGCGATTCGCCGCTGCTTCGACCTGCTGCGCCGCCATCGCAACCGGGACCTGAGCCTGGCTTCGGTGCCCAAGGAAGACGCGGCAACCTACGCGATGATCAGCAAGGCCGACACTATCGGCGTGTTCCAGATTGAGTCGCGGGCGCAGATGTCGATGTTGCCCCGCCTGCGACCGGAAAAATTCTACGACCTGGTCATTGAGGTCGCCATCGTGCGGCCGGGGCCCATCCAGGGTGGCATGGTGCATCCGTACCTGCGGCGGCGGAACAAGGAGGAAGAAACCACCTACCCGTCGCCGGAACTCAAGTCCGTACTGGAACGCACCCTGGGCATCCCGCTGTTCCAGGAACAGGTCATGCAGATCGCCATGGTCGCCGCCGATTACACACCCGGCGAAGCCGACCAACTGCGCCGTTCCATGGCCGCCTGGAAACGCCACGGCGGCCTCGAACCCCATCAGCAACGCCTGCGCACCGGCATGCTGAAAAACGGCTACAGCGAAGCCTTCGCCGCGCAGATCTTCGAGCAGATCAAGGGCTTTGGCAGCTACGGTTTTCCCGAGTCCCACGCCGCCAGTTTCGCCTTGCTGACCTATGCCAGTTGCTGGCTCAAATGCCATGAACCGGCAGCGTTCGCCTGCGCCCTGATCAACAGCTGGCCCATGGGTTTCTACAGCCCCGACCAGATCCTGCAGGACGCCCGTCGCCATCATTTGCAGATCCGCTCGGTGGATGTGCAGGCCAGTGACTGGGATTGCAGCCTTGAGCCGATCGAAGGCCAGCAACCGGCGATTCGCATGGGCTTGCGCATGATCTCCGGGTTTCGCGAAGAGGATGGCCGGCGTATCGAAATGGCGCGCCAGGCCCGGGCGTTTTTTGATATTGCCGACTTGGGCGAGCGTGCCCAATTGGACACTCGCGCCCAGGAACTGCTGGCGGATGCCGGTGCCTTGCGCGGCCTGGCCGGGCATCGGCACCGGGCGCGTTGGGAGGTGGCCGGGGTGCAGAAACAACTGGGCCTGTTTGCCGGTATCGCCAGCCCGGAAGAGGCGGTGGTGGAGCTGCCGCAACCGACAGTCGGCGAAGATTTGTATGCCGACTACGCCAGCGTCGGCACCACCCTGGGCCCACACCCGTTGGCGCTGTTGCGCGATGAACTGCGCGCGCGGCGTTGCCGCAGTTCCAGGGAATTGCTGCAGGTTGAGCATGGCCGCAACGTCAGCGTCGCCGGCCTGGTCACCGGTCGACAACGCCCGGGCACGGCCAGCGGCGTTACCTTCGTCACCCTGGAAGATGAGTTCGGCAATATCAATGTGGTGGTCTGGCGCGATTTGGCCGAGCGCCAACGCCAGGCGCTGGTGGGCTCGCGGTTGCTCAAGGTGGATGGCCGCTGGGAGGCGGTGGGCGAGGTTCGGCACCTGATCGCCGGGCGCTTGACCGACCTGACCCCGTTGCTGTCGGGCATCAGTGTGCGCAGCCGGGACTTTCGCTGAGCCGGCCCTTGCTCCTTCCTGCCGGCATAAGCAATATGCGATGAAACCAACCGCCACTGCCGGGCTCAAAGTTTTCATCGCCGCCCACCTTTTATCTTTTGCAGAGCCGACCGATGCAGTTTTTATCCAATACCCACGGCTGTGAGGGTTGGGCTGGGGAAATGGCCCAGAGGATTCGTGCTTTCGATTGGTCCACCACCGACCTCGGCCCGATGAGTGCCTGGCCCTCCAGCCTGACCAGCGCCGTGCAGATGATGCTGGCATCGCCCATGCCCATGGTGATGCTGTGGGGGCACGCCGGTTACATGATCTACAACGACAGCTATTCGGTGTTTGCCGGCGGTCGCCACCCTTATCTGCTGGGTGCGCCGGTGGAACTGGGCTGGCCGGAAGTCGCCGACTTCAACCGCAATGTGGTCGACACCTGCCTGGCCGGCGGCACCTTGTCCTACCGCAACCTGCCCCTGGAACTGTTGCGCGACGGCCGCCCGGAAGAAGTCTGGATGGACCTGTATTACAGCCCCGTGGCCGGTGACGACCAACAACCGGCCGGGGTCCTGGCGATTGTGGTGGAGACCACCGAACATATGATCTCCGAGCGCCTGCGCCAGGAACTCACTCACAACCTGGAGCAGCGCGTGGCCGCGGAGGTGCAAGCCCGATCCGCCGCCGAAGAACAGTTGCGCCAATCACAGAAGCTGGAAGCCATCGGCGGCCTGACCGGCGGCGTGGCCCACGACTTCAACAACCTGCTGCAAGTGGTCGCCGGCAACCTGCACCTGCTGGCACGGCATGAGCCGGACAACCCCCAGGTGCAGCGCCGGGTCAGCGCCGCCATCGCGGCAGTGGAACGTGGGGCCAAACTGACCTCGCAACTGCTGGCCTTCGCCCGTCGCCAGCCATTGTCACCGGCGGTGTACAACCCGCTGCGCATCTATGAAGGCCTGGGCGAGTTGCTGCAGCGGGCGCTGGGAGAAACCATCCACATTGATGTGCAGCTGCCCCAGGATCCGTGGTGCATTAACGTCGACCGCAACCAACTGGAAAACGCGCTGCTCAACCTGGCGATCAATGCCCGGGATGCCATGAAAGGCGAGGGGGTGATTCGGATCACCGGCGAAAACATCATCCTCAACCCTCCGGATTGCGCCGGTAAAAGCATCAACCCCGGTGAATACGTGCGCCTGGCCGTCGCCGACAGCGGCGCCGGCATGTCACCAACGATCCTGGCACGGGCCTTCGAACCGTTTTTCACCACCAAGCCGAATGGCCACGGTACCGGCCTGGGCCTGAGCATGGTGTTTGGGTTCGTGCGCCAAAGTGGCGGGCATGTTGAGGTCGAGAGCGTGGAGGGCAGCGGTACCGTGGTGCAGATGTATTTCCCGCGCAACCTGGGAGAGCCGGAAAACCACGATGCGCCCGTCGAGCTCACACAACCCACCGGCGGCCATGAGACGATCCTGGTGGTTGAGGACAACGAAGGCGTACGCGCGGCCGCGGTGGAATTGCTTGAACAATCCGGCTACACCGTGCTCACCGCCGAAGACGGCGACCGGGCCATGCTGATGCTCCAGGCCGGCCTGCAACCGGACCTGATCTTCACCGACGTGGTGATGCCGGGCCGGGTCAAAAGCACCGACCTGGCCGAGTGGGCGCGCAGGCAAGTGCCGGCGATAGCGGTGCTGTTTACCTCCGGGCATACCCGCGACATTCTTTCCAGCAACCACCTGCTGGGCAACGACATTCACCTGCTGAGCAAACCCTATGGCCCGGATGACTTGGCGCAACGGGTGCGCTCGGTACTGACCTCCCGAATGATGTGACGGATGGAGATCCAGCCAGCAACACCAAGCCCGGCTCCCACAGTTGATCTTCACTGCCTTGAACACACCGATAAGGTTACCCATGACTTCCCAGCGCAATCTTCCCCCAGACACCTCACTCACCACCCAACGCCCAGGCTTCGTGCGGGTGCGGGGTGCCCGGGAGCACAACCTGCGCGACGTCGACGTGGACATCCCCCGCGACGCCCTGGTGGTGTTCACCGGCGTGTCAGGCTCCGGCAAGTCCTCGCTGGCATTCTCCACCGTCTACGCCGAAGCCCAGCGCCGCTACTTCGAATCCGTGGCGCCCTACGCCCGCCGCCTGATCGACCAGGTCGGCGTACCGGACGTCGACTCCATCGAAGGCCTGCCGCCCGCCGTGGCACTGCAACAACAGCGCGGTACACCCAGCACACGTTCCTCGGTGGGCAGCGTCACCACGTTGTCCAGCCTGATCCGCATGCTCTACTCCCGCGCCGGCAGTTACCCGGCGGGGCAACCGATGCTGTACGCCGAAGACTTTTCCCCCAACCTGCCCCAGGGCGCCTGCCCGCAATGCCACGGCCTGGGCCGCGTGTACGAAGTGACCGAAGCCCTGATGGTGCCCGATCCTTCCCTCACCATCCGCCAGCGCGCCGTGGCGTCCTGGCCGTTGGCGTGGCAAGGCCAGAACCAGCGCGACATCCTCGTCACCCTGGGCTACGACGTCGACATCCCGTGGCGCGACCTGCCGAAAAAGCAGCGCGACTGGATCCTCTTCACCGAAGAAACCCCCACCGTACCGGTGTACGCCGGCTTCACACCTGCCCAAACCCGCGACGCCCTCAAACGCAAACTCGAACCCAGCTACCAGGGCACCTTCACCGGCGCCCGCCGCTACATCCTGCACACCTTCACCCACTCCCAAAGCGCCCTGATGAAAAAGCGCGTGTCGCAGTTCATGCAAGGCAGCCCATGCCCGCTGTGCGAAGGCAAACGCCTGAACAAGGCCGCGCTGTCGGTGAAATTTGCCGGCGTGGACATTGGCGAACTGTCGCAAATGTCTCTGCTGCAACTCGCCGAACTGCTGCGACCGGTGGCCGAAGGGCAGGGCGATAAAAAGCTCTCCGTGGAAAAACGCCTGGCCGCCCAACGCATCGCCCAGGACCTGCTCGAACGCGTCAGCACCCTGACCGACCTCGGCCTGGGCTACCTGGCCCTGGAACGCAGCACACCGACCCTGTCCTCCGGCGAACTGCAACGCCTGCGCCTGGCCACCCAACTGGGCTCGCAACTGTTCGGCGTGATCTACGTGCTCGACGAACCTTCCGCCGGCCTGCACCCCGCTGACGGCGAAGCCCTGTTCGCCGCCCTCGACCGCCTGAAGGCCGCCGGCAACTCACTGTTCGTGGTGGAACACGACCTGGAAACCATGCGCCGGGCCGACTGGCTTATCGACGTCGGCCCGGCTGCCGGCGAGCACGGCGGCCAGGTCCTGTACAGCGGCCCACCCGCCGGCCTGGCGCAGGTCGAAGCCTCGCAAACCCGCGAATACCTGTTCGCCGAAAAACGCCCGGTCAGCCAACCACCGCGCCAACCCACCGGCTGGCTGAGCCTGGAAGGCGTCACGCGCAACAACCTCAAGGACCTCAGCGTGGACTTTCCCCTGGGCTGCTTCACCGCCGTCACCGGCATTTCCGGCTCGGGCAAATCCAGCCTCGTCAGCCAGGCGCTGTTGGAACTGGTAGGCGCAGGCCTGGGCCGCGTGGTGGAAACCGAAGACGAACCCAGCCTCGAAGACGACGCCCCGCAAACCAGCGGCGGCCGTATCAGCGGCGGGCTGGAACACATTCGCCGCCTGGTGCAGGTGGACCAGAAACCCATTGGCCGCACACCGCGCTCCAACCTCGCGACCTACACCGGCCTGTTCGACAACGTACGCAAACTGTTCGCCGCCACACCCGCGGCGAAAAAGCGCCATTTCGACGCTGGGCAATTTTCTTTCAACGTCGCCAAAGGCCGCTGCCCGAACTGCGAAGGCGAGGGGTTTGTCAGCGTTGAATTGCTGTTCATGCCCAGCGTGTACGCGCCATGCCCGACGTGCCACGGGGCGCGGTACAACCCGGAAACGTTAGCAATCAAGTGGGAAGGGCTGACCATCGCCCAGGTGCTGGGGCTGACGGTTGAACAGGCGGTAGAGGTATTTGCTGAAGAGCCGGGTGTGCTGCGCTCGCTGCAAGTGCTGCGGGATATTGGCTTGGGTTATTTGCGCCTTGGCCAGCCGGCGACCGAGTTGTCAGGCGGGGAAGCGCAGCGGATCAAGCTGGCGACCGAGCTGCAACGCAATGCCCGGGGCGCGACGTTGTATGTGCTGGATGAACCGACGACCGGGCTGCATCCGCGGGATGTGGACCGGTTGTTGAGCCAGTTGAATCATCTGGTGGAGGCGGGGCACACGGTGATTGTGGTGGAGCATGAAATGCGTGTGGTGGCCCAGAGTGATTGGGTGATTGATATTGGGCCGGGGGCTGGGGACAGAGGCGGGAAGGTGGTGGTGAGCGGGACGCCGCAGAAGGTGGCGAAGAGTAAGGGGAGCCGGACTGCGCCGTTTTTGGGGCGGGAATTGGGATAGCTAATGGCCGGAAGGGGTCTATTCATGGCTTTGCTCTCTAGCGTTCGGCACCTGGCGGGTGACCAAAGTAGGCCTTGTAGGCATGGTTGAAGTTAGCGGGATTGGCATAGCCCAGGCGGTAGGCGATCTGCGCCACCTGCCACTTGCGCTGACGAAGCAGATTGCGCGCAAGCTCCATGCGTTGCTGGCGCACATAATCCAGCATCGACTGGCCGTAGATTTGACTGAACGCCCGGCGCAGCGTGGTTTCCCCCACACCCAGGCTACGGGCCAGCGCTTGAGTGCCGGGAGGGTCGATCAGGTTGGCATCCAGTTGAAACCGCGCTTCATGGGCCAGGTCTGAATGACCGCGTACCGCAGGTATTGGCCTGGTAGGTTGAGGGGCAAGATGGGCTGCCAGCTCCACCAGCGCTGCCAGGCTCAGGCTTTCCTGATTAAGGCGCTCCAAGGCGCCTTGGTAGGGAGAGTGATATATCCGCTCCAGCAAACGCCCCAGTGCCGGGCACCCGTGCAGTCCCGAAAATTGAACGCCGTCATTGAGCAGGCTGAGTAACGGCTGGAGCGCCGAGTCTTCTTCGGCCAGCTCGCGCAAATAATCGCCTGCGATGCGTAGCCCGGCCATGCGCGCATGACTGCCGGCGGGCAGTTGATCGACGGTTTCCATGCTCTCACTCAGGCCCAGCACATGGACTGCGCCCGTGGTGTATTCATTGAGCACACCGTCGACCCGATGCTGCCACTGGCCGCCGAGCACCTGCACGATGCACACACTGTCGGGCAATACCTTGTGGATCTTCAGCGGCTCGGGGAACTGCAAGTCACAGTCGAAATACTGCAGGTCTGGCCGAACGGTCCGTGCGCGGTAGTGGCCGATGGCAGAACCAATAACCTGACGAGCGCTGTCGTCGAATACGCCGGCCTGGTCCAGGGGACCCGGGTGATCGAAGCAGAAGTGTGTGTCGAGATAAGGATTCTGGCGTTTCATCGAGAAGGGTTTGAGTCATGTCCTTATGTGTTCGCGCCATTGTACCCCGTCACTCGTCGTTGTGAACCGCAGTCTCATTGTTGTGCGCAACGGCCTGCACGGTTGGCAGATCGCCGAGGGTGACTTTCAATGGTCGGCCGTGAAATTCAAGGAACCTGAGTATGCTGATTTATCGCAAATGGGCTGCCGTGCTAAGCATGGTACTGGCCGTCATGACGGGCAATACCTTCGCTCAAGATCGCCCGGAAGTCGCAGATAAGGTCGCTGCGTATTCGGGTGAGGCCGGGGTGAAAGTCTGGACACTGCGTATCGGGGCCCGTGACGAAAATCAGGCACTGGTGCAAGTGGAAGGGGCTGACCACGACTGGAACCTGAAAATCCAAAAGATGTCCGTCGAGAAGACCAGCAAGGACACGCGCTATTACACCACGGTAGACGGTCAGAAGTTCGTCGTGTTGATTCTGCAAAACGGCTGGGGAGAGCTGTACTTGCCAGGCGAAGCAAAAGCGCTGGCCGTCGCCTATAACGAGGCGTTGGCGAGTCAGGGCAATGCGCAAGCATTTCTCACTGACTATCTCCAGGCGAACTGAGCCATGAGCCTGTTGAGACGATGGTCGTGGGGCCTGGCGATGTTGCTGCTGCCGCTGGTACTGATGGGCTGGAGCAGCCTTCAGAGCTGGCGTGCCGACAGTACCCTGGAAGAAGCGCAGGTGATGCGCCAATGGCTCGCCAGCCCGAGCGATGAATTGAGGCAGCAACTGCCGCAACAATGGCGCAAAACGCCGGTACTCCCGGACGACAGCCTGCGCGGCTACCTGCAGCGTGAGGTCGCTCGGGCCGATGCCGACCAGGGCTCGGTGCACATGCGCCAGGTCTTGGCGTTTCTCGGTTACTGGCTGGCGGTCGCGGCCGTGCTGGCGGGCTGCGCGACCTGGGTAAAACTGCGCCTGGATGCCTGGCGCGCGTTGCGTTCGCGGGACTTTCTTTATGACCGACTGGTCCTGAGCTGGCGTGCGCTGGGGCAGTGGCTGGTGGTCTACACCGGGTTGATAGTGGGGGCGCTGGCGATGGCCCTGCTGTATGAAGTCAGCTGGGGCTGGAGCAACCGCCAGAACAGCGGCATGGTGATACTGCTGGTGGTGGTGCCCTTGCTGGTGATGCTGTACCTAGGCGTGCTGTTGATTGGGCGCCTGCGTCGGCAATGGCAGGATATGGAAACGCCGCAATCCGGGTTTCTGGGGCGTTCAATCAGCCGGGCCAGCGCCCCGGCCTTATGGGAGTGGATAGGAAAACTGGCAGCCGTCACCCGCGCGCCCGTGCCAGACCACATCGTGATTGGGGTCGACCAATCGTTTTTCGTCACCAGTGTCCAGGTGGCCCTGCAACCCTCGGGGCAACTGTTGACGGGCCGTACGATGTACCTGCCGCTGACTTTCCTGTCGACCTTGAGCCAGGAAGAAGCCGCCTCGATTATCGGCCATGAGCTTGGCCACTTCAGCAGCCGCGACACCGAGCGCGGGAGTGAAGCCGGGGCACGGTTCAGCCTGATGTACATGCATTTCCTGAACATCAGCGCGGTGGATGACATGCCGTCCTGGATCGAACGCCCGGCGATCTGGATGACGTGGCGCTTTCTGCATCACTTCCAGATTGCCGTGCACCACTGGAGCCGTGCGCAGGAACTGGTGGCGGATAAGGTCGGGGCGCAAATTGCCGGCGAGCGGCTGTTTTGCCAGGCGCTGCTGCGCGTCATCGCCCTTGATGCCGAAGTCAACAAACTGCTTGGGCAGCGTACCCACAGCAACTTGATCCAGGCGTTAGCGGACCACCTTCGCCAGGCTCCGGTGATCTTGAACGAGGCGGTGATGGATCACGCGATCGCTCATCCGTTCGATACCCATCCCCCCACTGCCGTGCGCCTGCAGCAACTGGGTGTGGTTCTCGACGACCAGTTGCTGGCCCAGGCAACACGGACGCCCACCGCGCACGACCGGCAGTGGTTCAGTCAACTCACTCATGATCCGCAGTCGGCTGAAGATGCCAACAAGAATGGAGTACCGGTATGAACCACCCTGATGATCCACTGGCCAGCCTGGCCCAATCCCTCACTGAGGATTTTAATCAGCACACTGGCGATCAGTTGCAGGCGGCCATCCAGGAACGCGAGGAGTGGTTGGCCGAGGTTCCCGCAGTCACCGAACTGGCCTACCCACGCAAGGTGCGCCGCACCCTGTTGCTCTTTTCAGTGTTCGCTTTCGTGATGGCTGGCGGGAGTGCATGGGATGGCAAAAACGCGTTCATGGGAGGCATTTTTGCAATCGTGGCGCTGGTTTTGCTCAGCGGGGTGTGGCTGCACCGTCGGGCCGGCGAGGAGATCCTGATGCGCCTGACCCATAGCCACTTGTGGTTTCGCAACCTTGATGCAGAAATCGATCTGCTGGATATCGGTGATATCCACATCAAAGAGGGCCGCATCAAGCTATGGATCACGCTGACATTGCGCGAGGGTGCGCCATTGCCCGCCTGCAAAAACGCTGCGGGCCCCCTGATGCCCCACGTCAAGATCAAGCGCTCCCGGGAGCCTCAGATATGCTTGACGCTGTTCGGCCTGCAACTGAACGGTAAAGTCCTCACCGGCGAACAAGTGCTGGAAATGCTGGACACCTACTGCAACGCGGCGCGTGTAGAGGGTGAGTTGCGGGCGTTGAAGGCTTCCTGAAGGGGTAGGGGGCTACACCCGTTTGTGGCGAGGGCGCTCGCTCCTCGCCACACACATTGATGTATTCGACAGTTTCAGCGACTTGCCTCGGTACGCCACAGCACAGGCCAATGAACCTGCTCCAGCCCCATGCAGGTGTTCATTTCAGCCGCATGGGTCAGCGTGAAACCGTTACCGTCGTAGCGCCAGCGCAGCGCAGTGCCACAACCGCCCATGCCCATCGCCATTGCCTGGCTGCTCAGTTCACCCGTGGCCGGATCAAAATCGACCAGGCCGTTGGGCTCTCTTTCCGGCAGATTTGGCACTTCGGCGACCCGCGCTGGGCGCGCCTGCTCAGGGTGGTCCAGGGGCGCCTGGTAGATATTGTAGAAACAGTTGTATGCCCCACAGCCGGTTTCGATGATCACCAGCGCTTGATCTGCACTCAAGGCATAGGCGTTAGCCTTTGGCGCAACGCCTTCATTCAGATCCGCTTGCCACTCCTTGCGCGTGGCCGCCACCACAGCATCCGCGACTTCTTTTGCCCTGTCCGGGGTTAGCGCAACGGGTGCCTGCCAACTCGGTACCGGCGGTGCGGCCGGTGCTTGCGGCACGCTGCTGGCGGGCGCCTGCCCCTTGGAAATCAGTGCGTCCTGTGTGCCAACCCGCCCCTGAACCGAGTCGATCAGCAAAAGCGCCGCGCTCATCCCGTTTAGCGAGGCGACGGAGGTACCGCCCTCAATGGGTAAAATCAACTCCCGCCCGTTGCGCAACTCTGCAATCAAGGCGTCGGCATTCGTTCCGGTCAGAGCAAACACCTCAGATACCTCACCTTTTTTGAGGTCGCCAGGCTCGAATCGATTTTTCAGCGGCTTGCCATCGAGTGTTGGCTGACCCTGGGGGGCGGTGTAGCTGAACACGCCTACCCGCAAGTCTCCATGTGGTCCGGCTTCACGGGTTACCCGCAGGCTGAACGTCGAGATACCGATATCGTCACGCTCCGGGACGGCACCGATAGCCGTGCAGGCACGCGTGTTATCACAGCCGACAATCCAGTCCTTGATCGAACGCTCCAAAGGGACATTGTCGGCGGCGTTCGCACTGGTAACTGCAGCAGCCATCAGGAATATGAGGGGGAGTCGGGTCATCAAACAGGTGCCTGTAGACTGGAAAAACGCTATTAGGGCAGGGTTCTTTGCCAATACCTATTGCGTGGCCGTCAGGCACAACAGAAACCCCGGCTGGAACAATCGGTACGGTGTTCCAGCCAGCGCCTGAACGTGGGATGTCGCCAGTCCAGCGCGCTGCAAGTCAGGGTGACTTTGCGCCGTTGCGCCCCTCAATGCTGCGCACCAACGCCCCAAAAAGCTCACCCCGCGGCATCTTGCTCAAGGGAATATTCGCCTTCTCGAACCACTCCCGATCCGCCTCTGGGTGCGGGCCGCTCAGCACCACTACCCCGTTTTCATAGGTGTAACGCGCTGCCGCCACATCACCATTCCGGTAGGTCGCAATGGTTGAAGAAGGCGAGGTCGCGTCAGGCTTTGGGAAGTAAGGCCCATCCTGATAAAAGACGCTATCGGCTTTCCCATCCCACACAACCTGCACTGCCGCGTCTGCAATGCCCGCGACCTCAAACCCAGGCCTGCCCGCCTCTGAATCAAGGTCGTAGGGTATCAGGCCAAAGTTGCTGTCGTCGGCCAGATAAGCACCCATACAAAGCCCCAGGTAGCGCCCACCCTGGGCGACAAAGTCACGAATGGCCTGCACCCGCGCATCCCCCAAACTATCAAGCGCCGCAGGGATGTCCTGACCGCCACCCGGTTGAACGTAGAGGTCATAACGAGCGAGGTTTTGCGGCGTGATGTCGATCGATTCATCGGCACCTACAAAGTCAATCTGCGCAGTCGGGCGGACGCGCAGCAGGGCTGTTTTGACATTCTCTGAACATCCCTCGCAGCCCGCCGGGCCTCGGTAGATAGCGACATGGGCGATGGGGGTTGCGGCGTGTACCGAGTAAGGAAGCAGCGTGAAAAACGCAAAAAGCGTCGCGGCGATGGCGTGCAGATTCATGGTTGTAGAGTCGTCTTAAAGCTGATTGGGTCCGATCGGACTTTGTGATTCGAAGCCTAAAGCCAATAGCCACTTGAAGGAGTTAACATTTGTAAAACGGCTAGGAAAAATCGGGATTGATGATCGCAACGACGGTTTTCCCATTGAAATTTATGGGTTTTCCTTTAGTGCATAAATATCGAAGAGAGCGTTTCTTCCATTTTCAGTCCCCGGAATTTTTCAGGCCGTTTGAGTCAGCTCTCGGCCATGCGCGAATGCTATCGGCCAATAGCACACACTCAAGTATCGACTATGCTTGGAGCGATTCAGCCCTGTACCTGAAGGATCTAAACAATGGGGTACCTTGTCGTTGCTCACGCGATGAATGTGAAGCCGGAGTTAGAACCACTTTCTACGTTGCCGGTGAGCATTGGTTGGTCATTGCACCAGGATGAAAACGCCACGTCGTTCTACTTAGACACGTTCAAGGCTGGCGAAGAACGGAAATGGCCCTTTACGTCTATGCCACCCATCAAGGATGTACCGCTTGAGCTCCCTCAAGAATTGGCAGCGCTATCGCGGATATACAAAGTGCTTAAGGATGCTCAGCTAGCCGACTACTTCAAGAGAGCTTTCCTGAATGTGAATTTAGCGCTGAGTAAAAGCCTTCAATTACACGTTTGCAGCTTTTGCACGGATGACGACGGGCTGGATTTTGTGTGTGTATCGTCGAATGGTGAACTGCAAAGGCTGCGTTGCGTTTGCGGTGATCTGGATATCACCTACGAGCTTGGCACGGTCATGATCCAGCCGCTTCTGATAGATGGAGTTGAAGGCACCGACGCAAGTGGTCTGCATGACCCAGAGAACGGCATTCACGTCTTGAGTCGGAATATAACGCCCTCATCGTTACTGCATGCGGTGGCTTCAGCAGAAACCACTCGCTTTCTACAAGCAGAAAGCCCCCCTCTGGGTCTAGGTAGCTTCGATGGTCTGGACGTCGCACCGGTAAAGATTGCAGGCTCTAAGATCGCCTCGCTGAAGCCTGAGGTGGTTGCTCAGAAAACGTGGTGGAGGCGGTGGTAGTTGTATCGACGACTTCGACCCAAGCCAGGAGGTTTTCCGGGGAAAAGTAGCCAATTATCAGCATCGAAAAATTGGGGCCGATAATGGGGGCCAGTTTTCAAGAAGCTACCCGTCATGATGGGCTGCAATCGGCCAATAGCGGTCCCTCCGTCCAGAACCATTTTCCACCCCTAGCAGTCACTCAAGCCGACCACTTTTTCTTATTCGCCTTATCTCTACCTTGTAAATTTGCTCGTGTTCGAGCCGCATATTAGATGACATAGTCATCCACTGATCCGGACCGAGCCCCAAGCTCTTCAACCTCCCGAACCACCGTGCCAAGAATGCCGATCCCTTCATGAATCTGCTGCGTTGTCAGGCCGGCATAGCCCAAAATGAGCCCTGCCGGTCGCTCGTATTCTACCGACGTGGGTTCGGCAAACAGCGGCGAAAGCGGATATACGCCAACCCCGCGTTCGAGCGCTATCGCCTGCAACGTCGGCTCATCCTGAGCGCGAAGCGCGGGTAGCGTTAATACGCCGTGTAAGCCCGCCGCCATGCCGGCCAGTTGCCCATATTCCGCCAGATGCTGTTCAAAAGCCTCCAGTAATGCCCTTCGCCGCAGTTCATTTTCCCGCCGCAGGCGGCGAACGTGACGCTCATAGGTTCCACTTTCGATCAATGAGGCGAGCACGTTTTGCTCCCAGCGCGGTGAGTGTCGATCGGTCAGCCGTTTGGCTTCACGGAAAACGTGAACCAACTCGCGTGGAAGAACCAGATAACCCAACCTGAGTTGCGGTGAGAGTGCCTTGGAGAACGTTCCGACATAAATGACGCGAGCATCTGCGTCCATGGATTGCAGTGCGTCGATGGGACGCTGGCCATAGCGAAACTCGCCGCCGTAATCGTCCTCAATGATCCACGCGCGATGTCGCCTCGCCCAACTCAGCAGTTCGAGGCGACGTGCGACAGGAAGCACCGCCCCCATGGGAAACTGGTGCGACGGAGTGACAAAGGCCAGGCGCACGCGATCACCTTCCGGCAGAGCACTGGTATCCAGTCCAGAGGCATCGACGGGTATGGGCAACGCCGTCGCGCCCGTGGCCTCAAAGCAATATCTGGCCATGCGGTAGCCAGGCTCTTCGAAGACGAATGCATCTTGCGGGTTCAGCAAAAGCCGGGCGCACAGGTCAAGTCCTTGCTGCGAGCCATGCACGACGAGTATTTGATCCGCATCGCACGCCAGACCGCGTGCGCGTCGCAGATAACCTTGCAGCGCATTGCGCAAGCGCTCTTCCCCTTCGGGGTGGCCGTAAGCGAGGCTCGGTTGACGCTTGACTAGTTCGGAACGGTAGGCGCGCTGCCAACCCAGCGCCGGAAAATCCCTGGTAGCGACCGAGCCGTACCTGAAATCGATGCGGGCTTGGGGTGACGCCATGTTGTACGGCTTCATGATGGCCACTCGTTGCCCGTAAAGGGAAAGC
Source organism: Pseudomonas sp. G5001 (assembly GCF_013385475.1). Taxonomy (NCBI): domain Bacteria; kingdom Pseudomonadati; phylum Pseudomonadota; class Gammaproteobacteria; order Pseudomonadales; family Pseudomonadaceae; genus Pseudomonas; species Pseudomonas sp. G5001. Next base: position 6,580 of record NZ_JACAPZ010000021.1, on the reverse strand, counting down.
ACTGGCGGCAGTTCCTTTTGCTGCGCCGAGTCCCCTTGGGCATGCCCGGATTGAGTGCTGATTATGCTCGCTACCGTGGCGGCCTTGCCCACTGATGTCAGGACAAAGCCTTCGGCCGCCAGTTGCTCGTAAGCCGCCGTTACCGTGGTTCGCGACACGCCGAGTTCGGCCGCGATTGCCCGCGTCGACATGAGCCTCGTGCCGGCGGCAAGCGTGCCGTCTTCTATCTGCGCGCGCAGCCTGGCATAGATCCGACGTTGCGCGCCGCGGGAAAATGCATCCGGATTGGCTGAAAACTGGCCCATGGAAAAACCTCGAAACTGGCACTTTCGATGATGCAGGTCGTGTTCGACATTATGGACTCCCAACAATCCGTAGTGAAATCCCATGTACATTCCCGAACACTTCGCAGAGCACCGCCCGGAACAGTTGCACCGAATTATCCGCGACAATCCGCTGGGCATCCTCGTGACTGAGGGTGAATCCGGCATGGATGCGGACCACATTCCCTTTGAACTCGATACCGGCCACGGAACATACGGGTTGCTGACCGCTCATGTGGCCCGCGCCAATCCTGTATGGCAACGTTGCACCGGCGGCACGCCTGTCATGGTGATCTTCAGGGGGGCAGAAGGCTACATTTCGCCCAACTGGTATGCGTCCAAGCACGAAACGCATCGCCAGGTTCCCACATGGAACTACGAGGTGGTGCATGTGCATGGCGTCATGCGCGTGATGTCGGAAGAAAAGCTCCTGCGCCGCACCCTGGCCCAGCTGACTCGCCACCAGGAGTCCAAGGAGATCAAGCCCTGGAAGATGGGCGATGCGCCGCGTGAATATCTGGACGAGATGGTGTCGAGAGTTGTCGGTATCGAGATCGAAATGCAGTGCGTTGAATGCAAGCGCAAGCTCAATCAAAACAAGTCGCACGCTGATCGCTTGTCTGCGATCGCGCACTTGCGCGAGCGCGGGCACGTTGAGCTTTCTTCGATAATGCTGGCCAACCTTGAGCAGCCGGATCAGGGGGCAGCACCGTGGACCTTGAGTTGACCACCACCACGATTCTGGTGACCTTCGCCGGAGTTTTTTTGATCTGCTTTATGAAAGGTGCCTTCGGTGGAGGCTTCTCCATTGTCGGCATTCCGCTGCTGTCGCTGGTGATGGATCCGCTCACAGCCGGCGGACTGCTAGCGCCGTTGTTTATCGCGATGGACCTGTTCGGCCTGCGTTACTGGAAGCCATCCACTTGGTCTAAACCCGACTTGGTGCTGTTGTTACCAGGTCTGATTGTCGGCATCGGTGTCGGCTATCTACTCTTTCGCGTCATGGATCACCGCGCAGTCGCGTTAGTGATGGCGGCGGTTACCCTGATTTTTGTCGGCCTCTGGTTCAAAACCGGTGGGGAAATCAGGGTCAGCCAGCGCTCATCGCTCAAGGCGGTGTCCGCAGGCGTCACCTCTGGGATCACGACTATGGTCGCGCATTCTGGTGGGCCACCATTAGCGATGTACCTGTTGCCGCTCGGTCTAAGCAAGAAAACCTATGCCGGCACCACCAGCATGTTCTTTACCGTAGGCAATCTGCTCAAGGCAGTGCCTTGGCTGCTGTTAGCCAGGCCCACCGGTAACGTGCTAAGCCTGATGGTCATCTGCCTGTTAGCAGTTCCAAGTGGTGTCTGGCTGGGCTGGCGACTGCACACCAAGCTGGATCAACGCCAGATGTACCTTGCCTGCTACTGCCTGCTCGTAGTCACGGCGGTAAAACTTCTGTGGGACGGCATAAGTGGCTATATCGTCTGAAAATGCCTCACCACTATGAGGCCCAACGTTACGGCTATTATCCGATTGGCTGCCAACGGAATGTTAGCAGTCAGAGGCCGTTCAAATGGCCTGTGACCCCACGATGCTCTGCTCGGCTAGGCGTGCTTCATCGAGCTAAAATTAGCGCTTGAGGACTTCGTCAGGGTAGTAACCGAGCATCTGAACTGGACGCAGATACTCAGACGGCGCTCCGAACAATTTAATCGAGCTGCTTAGAGTGACGAAGTTGAGATTGAGCGGCGGCGTAATATCACCGGCATTGCGTGCCGTCGCTTGAGCCTCATCGAGTGCCTCGGAGATGCTGTTGATTGCAGCTCCGGAACACTCCGAGGAAGGCATCACACAGCATTTGTGTGAACTGGCTTGCCTGCATTTTGGCTGAGCCGAATTCGGACTAAGCGGCAGTAAAACCGGTCAGGGCTTGGACAAGCTCCTGAACCCAGCTTGGCCACCCACCTTAACAACCAACCAGGCCAGCAGCACCAATCCCAAGGTTGCCCAGGGGATCGATCCCACGCCTGTCGTCTCAAGCAGTACACCGCCCACTACGGCACTGCCCGCAAACGCGAGGTTCAGTACGGTCACCAGCATCGACTGAGCCACATCGGCACCGTCGGCAGCAGCATTCGCCAAAGCTGTCTGCAGCAGGGTCGGTGCACCGCTGTAACTCAGCCCCCAGGCAGCCATCGCCACATAAACCGCTATGGCAGGCAGGCCACCCAACGCCAATGTCAGAGATACCAGCGCAAACCCGGCCAGGCTCAACAGCACCAACCGCCGCAGCCAGCGGTCAATCAATAGCCCAGTGAGCCAGATACCCACGAGAGCCGCAATGCCGAACGCAAGCAATGCCTGCTCGACCTGTCCATCCAACCCGACCGATGCCAGGAATGCCGCAATATAGGTGTAGAGCATGTAATGAGCCATGATCCACAGCATAACTACCGTCAGCACCGGTCGCACGCCTGGCCTGCAAAAAACGTGACCTAGGGACAAGCGCTGGCCAGCCCGTTGCCCGGCAAAGTCAGGGACATTCAGCCGAATCCAAACCATCAGCGCCAGGCTCAACGCCGCTAGCAGCCCGAACACATTGCGCCAACCGATCTGTTCACCCATCCAGGCACTCAGTGGTACGCCCAGCGCCAAGGCGACGGGGATACCCAGCATAGCCACTGCCATCGCGCGGCCTTGCAAGGGCGCGGCGACCATGCGTCGCGCATAACCGGCCAACAGGCTCCACGCCACACCAGTGGCGACCCCGACGATCAGGCGCGCGACCAGGGTGAGGGCAAAATACGGCGACAAGGCAGTTACCGCGTTGCACAAACAGAACACCCCCACTGTCAGTAATAGCACAAGGCGCCGTGGCCAACCTTGCAAGGCCAAGGTCAAGGGAACGGCCGCCAGCCCGGAACCGAGGGCACACGCGGTGACCCATTGCCCTGCCCATGCCTGGGAAACCTCAAACGTGTCGGAGATGTATGGCAACAGGCCGGCGGGTACGCTCTCGTTGGCAGTGGCGATAAAGCTCGCGGTGGTCAGGGCCAGTAAGCCAGTGATAGGTAGTTCTGAGGACGGTAGGGTGTTGGGTTGAATCGATTCTTCGCGGTTCATGAGCTTGCTCGAAAAACAGGTGAGGCCTGATTGTGATGAAGTGTCTGTGATTTGATAATTGGTCTAGAATTTGATGCTTAATCAAATCTGGATTGAAGATGGCCACTGATCGATTGGGGGACATGCGCTTGTTCGTTGAGGCTGCCGACCTCGGCAGTCTTTCAGCCGCTGGACGCAAGTTGGGGTTGTCGCCGGCGGCGGCCAGCGCACGGTTGCTCAAGTTGGAGGCGGCGCTGCATACCCGCTTGTTTGATCGCACAACCCGTCAACTGCGCCTGACTGATGAAGGCCGGTTCTATCTGCAGCAATGCTGGGTCGCCTTGCGCGCCATTGATGAGGCGGAGGCGGGGTTGCAGGCGAGTCAGCAGGAAGTACGCGGTAAAGTCCGTCTGTCTGCCTCTACTGACTTTGGCCGTCACCTGCTTAATGACTGGCTCGAGACCTTTTGCGCGCAGCATCCGCAGTTGAAGGTGGCGCTGACCTTGTCGGACGCTATGTCTAACCTGGTACAGGACGATGTCGACCTGGCCATTCGTTTCGGCCCACTGCGTGATAGCTCGTTGATCGCCCGGCAACTGGCACCCAACTGGCGGGTGCTTTGTGCCTCGCCGGACTACCTGGCGAGCCACGGCGAGCCGCAGACGCCGGCCGAGCTCACCGGGCATAAATTTATTCTGCTGGTGACTCCGGCGGGTCCTTTAAACACCTTTCATTTCAGGGTGGACGGCCAGACATGGAACCACAGTGTGCCATTGGAAAGCGCCTGGGAAACCAACGATGGCGCCGTGGCACGTGCTTGGGCATTGGCCGGTCATGGCATTGCACGCAAGACCATTTGGGACGCAGCAGCGGATATCCGTGCCGGGCGGTTGAAGGTGCTGCTGCCTGACTATTGCGTAGCAGAAGCTGGGGTGTTTGCGGTGCTGCATGGCAATCGGTACCGAATTGCCAGAGTGCGGGTCCTGTTGGACTTTCTGGTGGAGCGTTTCAAATGTGCCACCGAGGAACTTCTGCGCGACGTCGATGTGCCGAGGTTTTAAATGAATATGAACAGCTCTGGCTGACTTACCATTTTCGCCATAGGCGCAGCAGCTTTTTACATCTACCGTTCGCACAAGCGGAAGGTAGATTACGAATCTGTTTCAACCATCTGCCAAGCGGTACAGCGCCTGAGCATGAGACGCCGCCAGCCCAATGCGCTGCAAATTACGGCGACTCTGTGAACTTGGAAGCGCAGTTGCAGCAATCACCAGGCTGCCGTGCTTCTTTGCTTGCTCTATCCGGTGAGATATCAGCGCCCCATGATAGCCCAAGCCTCGTGCATTTTTTCGAGTGGCAGCCGTGCCCAGGTAGGCAACGCCATTGCTGGCCAGGTACATCAACGCGCCTGCAACGACTTGCCCATCAGCTTTAAGGACGTAGATTTTCAGGCGTTCATTCGACATCAGTCCTGCAAAACAAGCCTGGCTCAACTGACGATGCTCTGGCTTGGTATGAAAGCCACTCGCATGAACTGCCGCGAACTCCGGGAGAGAGTCTGAAGTGGCCTCTTCGATGTTGAATAATTGGGGGGTCAACACCGCATCCTCGATGGGGCACGCAAGCTGCAGATGCGTCCACCCCCTCAAACGCTCGAATCGCTCCTCACCCACAAAAGCGAATTGCTCCAACGTCGAGGCTTTCCCGATAAGGGGCGTTACTGTTGAATACTCCGCTGACTCCTTGAGCAAGCTCAGCAGTGAAAGGGGGTTGCCGGTGCTGTCACCGTAGATACGATTGAACATCGGGCTAGGTGTTGCCTTCACCTGAAAGCACGGAAAGGCCCCATTGAAAAACACACGAGCACCAAAAGGATTTCCACTAACCCGCGACAAGCTCTCAACGCGGGAACACAAGTACTCGCTTTCTGCGGCTTCGATGGCATGCGCCCATTCAACATCCATGTGCATCGTCTCTTTGCAAGATTTCCAGGGAAGGTAGCGGTAAATCAACCACTACGCACCTGGGAGGGCAGTGAAATAGATTGTCGGGCCAATGGGAGAAGTTTGGGCATCTGCCACAGAAGAGACATCGCTTGGCTTGTCGATAATCGACCCGGCTGCGTACATGCTCAAAGCCAATCCGATGTGCGATGACTTGATGGAAGAGGCAAGCCGCTATGCGTTATCCGGCCCACGCTCAAAATGAACACGCCACGTCCAAATAAAGGAGCAGAAAGGGCCCGATTCATTTGATTGAAACCCGATCTGCCCGTAGCGACGCTCACGCCTGGACTATCCATCCGCGTCAGAAGCAGCGCTTGAATCGAGCACCGGCCAATGCTCCCACTCACTGATGAAACCGGCGCCCCAACGCATCCAACCGCACCGCAATCGGCGGTAACCGCTCACTGCTCCTGGCCAGCGTCTCCACATCCTGCGCCGTATTCTGCGCGATGCTCTGCACCGACTGCAGCCGCCCGACAATCTCCACATTCGCCGTGGATTGCTCACGGGTGGTCGACACAATCCGCCCATTCAACTGATCGATCTGCGAAATATCATTGCCCACCGCCTGCAGCATCTCCACCGCCAACTGACTGTCCTCCACGCAGCGCTCCACGCCCTGGCGACTGTCGTGCATGGCCTCAACCGCTTGCCGGCTGCCGTGTTGCAACCCTTCAATAATCGTCTTGATCTCCTGCGTCGACACTGCCGTGCGTTGCGCCAGGCTGCGTACCTCATCGGCGACCACGGCAAACCCGCGCCCTTGCTCACCCGCGCGGGCGGCTTCGATGGCGGCGTTGAGGGCCAGCAGGTTGGTCTGGTTGGCGATGCTGTTGATCACCTCCAGCACCGAGCCGATCTGTTCGGCTTGCACGGCCAGCCCTTCGACCGTCTCGTTAGTGTCGTGGAGGCGGGTGGCGAGTTGAGTGATTTCCAGCTGGGCGCGGCCGACGCTTTCCTGGCCACGGATGATCTGCTGGCTGGCTTGCCCCGCGTGCTCGACGGCATGCTCCACGTGCACGGCGATATGGCCCATTGCATCTTCCATGCGCTGCATGGAACCGGTCATCTGGGCGATTTCCGCCAGTTGGTGGCGCGCGCCTTTTTCCAGGGTGCCGCTGGCGTGAGCCAGCTCCTGACCGAGTTGGCCGAGGCCGTGGG
>NZ_JACAPZ010000020.1:0-123605 GCF_013385475.1 Pseudomonas sp. G5001 | reverse complement strand
GCGGTCGGAAAGTATGGCGAGCTTGCTGGCGAAAAACTCCAACGGTAACGCGGGTTACCTGATGCCACGCATTGGTCTAAATCCCCTCGTCCCAATCCCCCCCTCGCGCACACAAACGCTACTGAATCTCCCGACAAATTTGCACAGTTATTTCTGAACCAGAACACTAGAATAGGCACCTAATCTTTTTTAGAGTCCGAGCCCTATATGCCCGATCCGGTTGATGCCCTTGAGGCGTCAGACTTACCGCTGGACGAACTCGTGGCATGCCATGAGTGCGACTTGTTGATGCGCAAGCCGGAGCTTGCCCGCGGTGAAAAGGCCCAATGCCCACGCTGCGGCTACGAGCTGTACGCTCACCGCCACAACGTCGTTGAACGAAGCCTGGCGTTAGTGATTGCCGCGCTGCTGTTGTACGTCCCCGCGAACTTTTTACCCATCATGCAGCTCAATCTACTCGGGCAGTCCTCGCAGGACACCGTGTGGACCGGCGTGGTCGGTCTGTTCGACACCGGTATGCAAGGCGTCGCCGTGGTGGTGTTCCTCTGCAGCATGGGCATTCCATTGCTCAAGCTCCTGTGCCAACTGGCGGTATTGCTGAGCATCCGCTGGAACATCGGCCGTAGCTACGGTCTGCTGTTTTATCGCATCTACCATCATCTGAAAGACTGGGGGATGCTCGAGGTCTATCTGATGGGCGTGCTGGTGGCGATCGTAAAGCTGGCTGACATGGCCACTATCACCGTAGGGCTCGGTCTGGCCTGCTTCGTCAGTCTGTTAATGGTCCAGATATTGTTGGAGGTGGTGATGTCACCTCACCAGATCTGGGAAGCGCTGTCAGGAGAGGATGCTCATGCGGGCGATTGATGCGGGCATTCTGATCTGTACCGAATGCCACGAACTAAACAAACAAGACCCGGACACCGACGAGCAAACCTGCACCCGTTGCGGCGCGCTGGTCCACGCCCGTCGTCCGAACAGCCTGACGCGCACCTGGGCGCTGCTGATCACGGCAGCCATCTTGTACATCCCGGCCAATTTGTTGCCGATCATGACCGTAAGCTCCCTGGGCCAAGGCGATCCGAGCACCATCATGTCCGGCGTGATCCAGTTGATGCAGCACGGCATGTTCCCGATCGCCGCTGTAGTGTTCATCGCCAGCATTCTGGTGCCCACCTTCAAGCTGGTGGGCATCGGCTTGTTACTGTTCTCGGTGCAGCGTCACCAGCCACTTTCCGCGCAACAACGCATTATCATGTACCGCTTTATCGAGTTCATTGGCCGTTGGTCCATGCTGGATATCTTCGTGATTGCCATCCTGGTGGCGGTCGTAAACTTTGGGCGACTTGCCAGTGTCGAGGCCAATCTCGGTGCCGTGGCGTTCGCCAGTGTGGTGATCTTGACGATGCTTGCCGCAGTAACTTTTGATCCCCGACTGATTTGGGATAACACGGAGTCGGACGACGACCATGAGTGATTTGCCTAAGGCTAAAACCCGCCCAGCTTCCAACTGGTCGGCCATTTGGGTGCTGCCCCTGATTGCCCTGATCATCGGTGGCTGGTTGGGATGGCGTGCGTACAACCAGCAAGGTATCGAGATTCAGGTACGCTTTGAAAGCGGCGAAGGCATCCAGGCCAACAAGACCGAAGTGGTCTACAAAGGCATGTCCGTAGGTAAGGTGAAAACCCTGGCCCTGGATGACGAAGGTAACAATCGCGGGGTGATCGCCACCATCGAGATGAACAAGGATGTGGAGCAATACCTCAAGACCAACACCCGCTTCTGGCTGGTAAAGCCAAGTGTCAGCCTGGCCGGGATCACCGGCCTGGAAACCCTGGTCTCGGGTAACTACATCGCCGCCAGCCCAGGCGATGGTGAGCCGACGCGCAAGTTCAAGGCCCTGTCCGAAGAACCGCCTTTATCCGACGCCAAGCCCGGCCTGCACCTGACGATCAAAGCTGATCGCCTCGGCTCGCTGAACCGTGGCAGCCCGGTGTTCTACAAGCAGATCCAGGTCGGCCAGGTCAAAAGCTACCTGCTCTCCGAAGACCAGACCACCGTTGAAATCAAGGTCTACATCGAGCCGACCTACGCCAGCCTGGTGCGCAAACACACGCGTTTCTGGAACGCCAGCGGCATCAGCATCGACGCCAACCTTTCCGGCGTAAAAGTCCGCAGTGAATCCCTGGCCAGCATCGTTGCCGGCGGTATCGCCTTCGCCACGCCGGAGAACCGCAAGGACAGCCCACCGACGGACCCGAGCCTGCCGTTCCGCCTGTACGAAGACTTTGATGCAGCCGCCGCAGGTATCAAGGTCAAAGTCAAACTCACCGACTTCGAAGGTCTCCAGGCGGGTCGCACGCCGGTGATGTACAAAGGCATCCAGGTCGGTAGCTTGAAGACTCTGAAGATCGACCCGGATCTTTCCAGTGCCAATGCCGAACTGACCCTCGATCCACTGGCCGAAGACTACCTCGTCCAGGACACCCAATTCTGGGTAGTCAAGCCGTCCATCTCACTGGCCGGCATCACCGGGCTGGAAGCGTTGGTCAAAGGTAACTACATCGCCATCCGTCCCGGCGACAAGGGCACCGCGCCACAACGGGAGTACGTCGCCCGGGCCAAGGCGCCGCCACTGGACCTGCGTTCCCCCGGCCTGCACATGGTGCTCTTCACCGACAACCTCGGTTCCCTGGATGTCGGCAGCCCGATCCTCTACAAGCAGGTCAAGGTCGGTTCCGTGCAGAGCTACCAGTTCTCCCGCAAGAACAAGCAACTGGTGATCGGCGTCCATATCGAGAAAGAATACGAAGGCCTGGTCAATGGCTCGACCCGTTTCTGGAATGCCAGCGGCGTGACCCTGACCGGTGGGCTTACCGGCGGCATCCAGGTGAAAAGCGAATCCCTGGCCAGCCTGATGGCGGGCGGTATCGCCTTCGAAACCCCGGAGCCGAATGTGCCGCTGAAAAAGCGCATCCCGCGTTTCCGTCTGTTCCCGGATCGCGAAGCCGCCAACCAGCACGGTACGTTGGTGACCATCAAGGTCGACCGCGCCGATGGCCTGCGCCCGGGTACGCCAGTGCGCTTCAAGGGCCTGGACGTAGGCAAGATCGAAAGTGTCGACCTGAGCGCCGACATGCAATCGGTGCTGCTCAGCGCGCGTATCACCCAGGTGGCCGACCGCATCGCACGGGCCGGCAGTCAGTTCTGGGTGGTCAAGCCTGAACTGGGCCTGATGAAAACGTCGAACCTGGAAACCCTGGTGACCGGCCAGTACATCGAAGTACAGCCAGCGACCAAAAGCATCGGCCCACAGAAGAGTTTCGTCGCGCTGGACAAGCCGCCAGAAGCCGTTCATCAGGAGGAGGGCCTGAGCCTGGTACTCAGCGCCGCACGCCGTGGCTCGTTGAAGGAAGGCGTTCCGGTCACTTACCGCGAAGTCACCGTAGGCAAAGTTACCGGCTACGAGCTGGGCCAGACCGCCGACCGTGTGCTGGTTCACATCCTGATCGAGCCCAAGTACGCGCCTCTGGTGCGCAGTGGCAGCCGGTTCTGGAACACCAGCGGCTTCGGGCTCGACTTCGGCTTGTTCAAGGGCGCGACTGTTCGCACGGAGTCCCTGGAGACCCTGGTCGCCGGCGGCATCGCCTTTGCCACGCCGGACGGCGAGCGTATGGGCAACGCTGCACGGCCCCAGCAGACCTTCCCGCTGTTCGACAAATTTGAAGATGAATGGCTGACCTGGGCGCCTAAAATCCCACTCGGCAAATAGACCGAGGCGCGGCCTTCGCGAGCAAGCCCGCTCCCACATTTGACCCAGTTCCCATTGAAGGAACCCGATTGAATGTGGGAGCGGGCTTGCTCGCGAAGAGACCCTCAAGAACACATAAAAAAGGCCGCGATCCAGAAGATCGCGGCCTTTTTGCATTTCAGCGCAACTGATTAAACCTCATCCAGCTCCGGCTCATCCGCCTGCACATTCACCGTTGCCTTCACCACATCGTGACGACGGATGTACTTCCAGTCCGCCTCATCAATGTAGATCCCGTTCGGCCCGCTGCCGCCTTCCAGGTCGATTGCCACCTGGGCGGAAACCTGCGGCTTCACACTCGCCAGAATCGGCACGAAGCCCAGTTGCAAGCTGGTCTCCAGCAATGCCGCCTGGTTCTTCTCATCGATGTCCGCGGCTTCATCGAGGTAGTACGGCAGGCGCACACGACCGGCCTGGTCGCGGTCCATCAAGTGCAGCAACAAATACATGTTGGTCAGCGCCTTGATGGTCATGGTGGTGCCGTTGGAGGCGGCGCCATCGATGTCGGTGTGAATGATCGGCTGGCCGTTGACCTTGGTGATCTCGAACGCCAGTTCGAACAAGTCCTTGAGGCCCAACTGGTTATGGTTGGCCGCAACCAGGCGCGCCAGGTATTCCTTGGCTTCCTCGTTCTTGTTGTCTTGCTCGGCGCTCTGGCTCAGATCGAACACCGACAGGGTTTCGCCTTCTTCATACTGGCCGGCACTGTGGATGATCTGGTCGATATGCTTGAGGGCTTCCTTGTTCGGCGCGAGCACGATGCGGAAGCTCTGCAGGTTGGACACCTGGCGCTTGTTGATCTCACGGTTGAACAACGCCAACTGGTGCTCAAGGCTGTCGTAGTCGCTGCGGATATTGCGCAAGGTTCGCGCGATATCCGTGACCGCCGCCCGCCGGGCCTTGCCCAGGGTCAGCGCTTCATCGGTACGGTGCGCATAAGCGTTGATCAACAGATGCAGGCGGCGCTCCATATCGTCTTCACTGTCGAACTTGGCCACGCCCTTGAGGCGCACCTGTGCGTACAGCGCGTCGATCTGGCCATCAGCGCGCAGCAGGCCTTGCCAGCTGTCCTGGTAGTCATTGAGCAGCGGCAGCAGGTTGTCCATGGAGTCGTCGACCGGGTCCATGAACGGCGTACCAAACGGCAAGTCTGCCGGCAGCAACTGACGACGACGCAACGCGTCATCCAGGGTGCGCTGCTTGGCTTCCATATCACCAATCTGCCGGCCTACCAATTGCAGCTTGGCCGACAGTTGCTGGACGCGCTCGGTAAACGCATCGCTGGAGCGTTTCAATTCGTCCTGGGCCGCTTCCATCTGCGCCAGGCTTTCCAGCTTTTCGCCTTCCTCGGCGCTCAGGGTTTGTGCACGGCGGAAATCTTCCAGCGCCTTCTGCGCGTCCAGTACCTGTTGGTACAGCACTTCAGTCTGGGTCTTGCTCGCCGCGCGGTCGGCCGCCACGGCTTGCTGGGTTTTCAGTTGCTTGAGTTCTTTTTCCAGACGCTCTTTCTGGTCGCGCAACGCGGCGCGGTCAGCCAGTGCCTGCAACGCCGGTGGCTCGATGTGCGAGATGTCGATGGCCAGCCCCGGCACTTCAAAACGCTCGCCCTTGAAGCCATCAAGGATCTGCTCCAGGGATTTCACCCACAGGCCGTCCTCGTCCAGCGTGATGCCATGCTCACCCAGCGGCAAGCTGAACAGCGAACTGTTGAACAGGCGCATCAGACGCTCGACATCCTGCTGCGAGAATTCTTCCCGCAGCTTGGCGTAGCTGTTGTTGTCGGCGTGATCGAGTTGCTGCTTCACCGACTTCAGGCGTTTTTCCAGGTCCCGCAGACGTTCGTCCAGATCCTCGGCGCTGAACTGACGCGACTGCGCCAAGGCCCCGGCCAGTTCATCGTGAGCATCCTTGGCGGCCAGCAGTTGCTGCTCCAGCACCTTGACGTCATCCACCAGCGCGAAGCGGTGCTTGAGCACTGACAGCTCACCCAGCCAGCGCTGAATCCCGCTGATTTCCCGCTCCAGGCGCATCAGCTCCTGAGTGCCGCCGCGCTGGTCGTTCTGCAGCGAATCCTGCTCGTTGCGGTAATGCTCGGCCTGGATCGTCAGTTCTTCCTTGCGCGCACTGGCGTAGTCCGACCAGGTGCCCAGCAACGAATCCAGCAGCGGTGACAGGCGATGCAGTTTGCCCCGCAGAATGTCCCGCTGCTTCACGCCGTTGGCCAAGGCTTCTACCAGAGGGCCGGCAGCCACCAGCGAGTTGTAGTCCTGCTCCATGCGTCGTACATCGCGGAAGGCTTCTTCGCACGCCGCGATGTAATCGACACTGCCGGAACGCAGGCTGTGTTCGAACGCATCCAGAAACAGCTGCTTCAACTTGGCCGCGGTGATTTCCCGCATGTGCAGCAAATTGATAAACAGCGCGCGGAAGGTCTTCAGGCTCTGCTCGCTGGTGGAGCGCAGCGGAATCAGGGTCAGGTCCAGCGGGATCGACGTATGGCCGCCCACCAGCAAACGCCGCAGCTCATCGGGCTTGAGCTCATAGGCTTTCAGGCCTTCGCGCTCAAGGTTGGTGAACAGCTCTTTCTGGCGCAGGCAGGTGTCGTTCTTCTGGTAGTGCGCCAGGTCCAGCTTGCCGGCGTAGGCAAAGAACTGGTGACCGAAACCACCGCCCGGGCCGCGACCGACCACGCCGATCACGTGCGGGCCATGGGGAAGCGAGACTTCCACGAGGATGTAGCTGGTGTCGGTGGCAAAGTAGAAACGCCGGGATTGCTCCAGGGTGTACTTGCCGAAACTCATGTCCGACATGCGCGCCAGAATCGGGAACTGCAAGGCGTTGATCGACGCCGATTTGCCGAGGTTGTTCGCGCCGTACACCGACAGCGGTTCTTCCAGCGGGAACAAACCCAGGCTGTAACCGGCGGTGTTCAAAAGGGCGAAGCGGCGAATGCCGTAGCGTTCCTTGCTCATGCGTCGGTCTCCTGTTCTTCGGCAATGGCGCGGGCCAGGGCGTCTTCTTCGCTTTCTTCTGCAAAGTCACTCAAGTCCAGCGGGTCATCGGTCTTCAGCAGTTTTTCATCGCTGTCTTCGTCGATGATCACCGGGGCCGGCAACGGCAATACGCTGTGGATGCTCGCGGCCAGGTCGCGGTCTTGCTGGACCGAGAGGCACACATCGAGGAAGCGGTGCATCGGCGGCAGGAAGCGGTAGATGCCGTTCTCTTCACCGGCAAAACCCAGCTGGGTCATGCGGCGCATGATTTTTTCTTCCAGTTCCTCGACGGTCTGCACTTCGGCCTGGATAAACAGGTCGCGGTACTTTTCCAGCAACGACGGCAGTTCGTCACGGCCCAGGCTGCCACCGTCGAGCACGGCGATCGGGTCGCGGCCCTGGTCGGCCAGGTGCTCGACGATGATGAAGGTGAACAACGCCAGGCGCTGGGCGGTCTTGTTGACCTGCGCGGCGGCCACGGCCGAGTCCGGCACGAAGTAGTAGAAACCTCGCGTGTCGCACACCAACTCAAAGCCCAGGGCCTTGAACAACGTGCGGTACTGGTCCTGGAAGTTCGACAGTTGGGCGTACAGCTCCGGGTCGCGGCGGCTGACGTGGTAACCCTTGAACAGCTCGCGAAAGATCGGCGCCAGCTGGGACAGTTCGGATAGATCAAGATGCATGAGGGGTGCTCGCAGAATTCCCGGCCGTATCAATACTGGCTGGAAGCAGGGCGAATGAGCGCAGGCTGACCTGGTGCTCGTGAGTGTGGTAATCCCGTCGTTCCAGACGTTCACGCTTGAAGCGTTTTTCCCGCGACAGGCGTGAGAACCAGTACAGCAACTCGTCGGTTGCGCCGTCCGGTTCCTGCTCCAGCAGCCAGGTCATCAGGTCCGGCATCGGCAGCGCGTCTTCACAGCGCTCGAGCATTTCCTTGACCGTGCGCGGTGCGCGAGGGGCTTCGCCCTTGTGGGATTTATGCGCCTTGGGGAAACGCGCCGGCTTCGGTTCGAAGTTGGCCAGGGCGTACACGTAGGCTTCGACCTGGCTGGCACTGCCGAGAAAGGTGCTTTGCGGCCGGGTGAACATCGGCATCGCCGCTTGCGGCACCGCGTCCAGGCCCTTGCGGCGAATCGCCGACAAGGCCAGCGCCGCGCCCCGGGTCACGGCGTTGTGCCGGCGCGCTTCTTCCCGCAACGGCAGCAGCAGTTCCCGGGCGTGACGCAAGGTCAGTTGGGCGCTGGTCTGCATTTCGAGGATGCGCGCGTGGGTGCGCAGCAGCATGTCGTCGTCCACCAGGTGGCCGAGGCGCTGCTGCTCGGTGAGCATGCGCAACAGTACGTTTTCCACCTTGCGCACGCCTTGTTCGAAGGCGCCGTCGGCGTTCACCAGTTGAATCATCGGCTCGACGTATTCGTCCCAGGTCGCCAGTACTTCGGCGTAGCGCTGGCGCAACGGGATCTGCCGGTCGCTGGTCTTGGCGCGATCGGCCACGGCAGCGAGGGCCTGTTCGTCGTTGGCGAGTTTTTTCAGCACGTCGCGCACGCGCATGTCCAGCAGGCGCAATTGGCGCGCCAGGTCATGGCCGTCGCGGATGTCGAAGGCGTCCTGGATATAACCCGCCAGGCGCTCAAGGTGGCGCAGGTAGGCTTCGATTTCCAGGCACAGGCCTAGCCGGTGCTCCTTGCGAAGATACGCCAGGAAGTCGTGGATCTGTGCGTTGAGCTCGAAACGGTTCGGGCTCTTGGCGACAGGCACCAGGATATCCAGGCGAATCCACACGTCCAGCAGGCTGGTGATGTCCTGTGGCGTGCTGTCCAGTTGTTGGGCGGCCAGCTGGGCGCGCAGTTCGCTGAGGCTCAGGGTGCCTTGGTCGAAGTGTTCGCACAGTGGCTCAAGCAGGGCCCAGTGTTCGGCGAGGGCGCGCAAGACGCGCTTGGGTTCGATCATCGGAATGGCCGGCTGGTTAGCGATTAAAAGCAGCGATTGTACTGCATCGGGGGTGGGATTTATCCACAGCCGGTCGTGAGGCGCTCACCGGAACGATCAACTGCGGGCGATCTTCGTCGAAGGGCGGTAGAATCCCTGTTCTTTAGTTATCCACAAGTGGCCGACCTTTGCTTATCGAGTCCCGACGTCGCGCTTACTTGACCGCCATGCAGGTGGTCAACTGGCTGCCGCGCACTGAATTACCGTTCGCCGCCCCTTCGCGGCCCGAGCTGTTGGAGGCCCCGGAACCGTTCGAGGCTTTCGAGCCTTCGGGTGAGGAGGCGGCTGCTCCGGTGCCGCTGGTCAAGCCCGTGGCAGAAACCCCGGTGGTCCGGCCAAAGGTCGAAGTGCCGCGCCCGTCGCCGGTGGCGAAGCCGGTCGTCGCCGAAGAGGCGCCTGCCGTGGTCAAGGCTCCGGTCGTACCGCCGCCACGCTTTGCCCTGCAACTGCTGCGGGCCGGGCGTTGCCTGCTGCTGGTGGAGTTACCCACAGGCGAGCGCTTCCAGGCCCGCGACCCGGCCTATCTGCTGCTCAAGGACATGTTGCGCGCCGCCGGCCTGCCCGACAGTCCGCAAATCGTTGGCGAGCCGGTGCGCTGGCCGCTGCTGGCCCGGGGCACCATGGACCAGGGCCCGGAAGCTGCACGGGATTTTGTGCAAGGTTTTGTCTCGGCGCGCCTGGAAGACGAACCCTGCGTGTGCCTGTGGCTGATCGGCCTGCCCGCCGTGCGTTTTGCCGGCGAAGCGAATGCCGAGGCCTGGTACCGCGAACTGCAGGTCGAAGGCCTGGGCTCCGTCTGGGCCCTGCCGGGCCTGGAACTATTAATGGAAGAGCCACAGCGTAAGGCTGATGTCTGGCAAGCCATGCGCCGGCTGATGGCGCGCTGGAAAAGTACCGATGAGTGAAGCTTTATCCTTCCGCCCGATGACCGAGGCGGACCTCGACGCTGTACTGAAGATCGAATACGCAGCGTTCAGCCACCCCTGGACCCGCGGGATTTTTCTCGACGGGCTGGGCAAATACCAAATCTGGCTGATGTTCGAAGGTGAGCAGCAGGTGGGTCACGGGGTGGTGCAGATCATCCTCGATGAAGCGCATTTGCTGAACATCACCGTCAAGCCGGAAAACCAGGGCCGTGGCCTGGGCTTGAGCTTGCTGGAGCACCTGATGTCCCGGGCCTACGAGGCCAAGGCGCGGGAATGTTTCCTGGAAGTGCGCGACAGCAACACCGGCGCGTTCCGGCTGTACGAGCGTTATGGTTTCAACGAAATTGGCCGTCGGCGGGATTATTACCCCGCCGTCGGTGGCCGCGAAGATGCGGTCGTGATGGCCTGCACCCTGGTCGACTAAACACAGGGCCCAATGTGGGAGCGGGCTTGCTCGCGAAGGCGATGGTCCAGTCGCCAGATGTAATGACTGACACACCGCCTTCGCGAGCAAGCCCGCTCCCACATTCAGTTCGGCAGGGTGTCAGCGGTTGCCGTCTACTGGATCGATATCGGCCAACTCGGCCTCATCCAGGCCATTGCCGCCGCCGATCTCGTCTTCATCGACGATACTCAAATCGTAATCCGCCGGATGGTCTTCACCTGCTTCCTGCGCATCCCGCGCGCCATCCTCATGGATCAGCGTTTCCGGGCTCATGTCATCATCGGTTGAGTCATGATCGTCAGTGGAAGCACCGGTCATCCCGGCTTCGCGCACCCGTTCGTCGGGCATCAGGTGCTCACGCTCCCGAGGCGGAATTTCGTCGCCGATTTCCGCAGTCGGCTCCTCCTTGTCAAAATCCAGCTCGCGCATTTCGCCCATGCGATCTTCGTTGTCATCAATCGGTTCCGGCTGTGTAGCGCCGTAGGGACGTCGTGATTCAGTCATGGCGATTCCTCATACTGTGGGGCTTATAGTGTGTGGACAGGCATGGCTCCCCAAGATTCAAGAAATTGCCGCCGGCTATCTTTATTGCTGGCGTGACCCGGACGGGCGGTCGAGTGTCAAAACTGCGCATCATTCCTGAGGCTTTCCCTGATGAACGAACTACAAGACTTGCTTGATAACAACGAACGCTGGGCGGATGCGATCAAACAGGAAGATCCCGAATTCTTCGCCAAGCTCGCCCGCCAGCAAACCCCGGAATACCTGTGGATCGGCTGTTCCGACGCCCGGGTACCGGCCAACGAGATCGTCGGCATGCTGCCTGGCGACCTGTTTGTGCACCGCAACGTGGCCAACGTGGTATTGCACACCGACCTCAATTGCCTGTCGGTGATCCAGTACGCAGTCGACGTGCTCAAGGTCAAACACATCCTGGTGACCGGCCACTATGGCTGCGGTGGCGTACGCGCCTCGATGCAGGACAACCAGTTGGGCCTGATCGACGGCTGGCTGCGCACCATCCGTGACCTGTACTACGAAAACCGCGACGTACTGGCCCAGTTGCCCACGGAAGAGGAACGCGTAGACCGCCTGTGCGAACTGAACGTGATCCAGCAGGTGGCCAACGTCGGCCACACCAGCATCGTGCAGAACGCTTGGCACCGCGGGCAGAGCCTGTCGGTTCATGGCTGCATTTACGGGATCAAGGACGGCCGCTGGAAAAGCCTGAACACCACCATCAGTGGCTTCGAGCAACTGCCGCCGCAATACCGCCTGCGCCCGCTGGGTGCGGTCTAAGGGCTTTTGCGTTCGCGCCACTGCTCCATGAATTGCTGACCCTCGGGATTCAACGGCTCCTTCATGCCGGTGATCCAGCCCCGACAGTTGAGCTCGCCGCACTGGCAGCGAAACTGTCGGAACAATACGTCCTCGGTGTGGGCGTAATCCATGGTCAGCAGGGCGCCAGCGGGAATGGGTTGAACGGACCACAGTTCCAGGTACGTCATGTCGAGAAACGCGTTCGGGTTGCACGAGTGCGAAAGCAGGCCGCTGAACCACGGGTCGTACAAGTGGATACGCGAGGACATCTGCACCGTATGCAGGCGCCGCTCATTCAATGCGTAGCCGGACACCCTGGCTATGCACATACGGCTGTCAAAGGCGACGCGGGTCTTGATTCCGTCGCCTGAACCGTCTCGGGTACGCACCACTTCATAGTCGCGAGCGCGGGGGTAGCCGTGTTCGGCGAGGGCGGTCGCGAACGGGTAAAGACACTTGCTCACAGCGGTTTTAGCCTTGTCCATGGCTTGAGTTTTCATGACTCTCCAGGAGGGGCTGCATCGACCTGCCGGTGGTGTCTTGACTGCCAGTCTTGCAGCGGATGGGCGCGGCTCAAGACTCGCTTAAGTGGGAACCAATTTCTACTGTCAAATCTGACAGTAGAAATTGGCTATCTTTTATGTAGGAAAACGCCCTTCTTGCAGCCTGCTTCAGAGCGCCGGTGCTTCAATCGCCGGTTCTGGCACTGCGCTTTTCAATTGCCTCAGCTGGGTTTTGATCGCCGGCTGGGCACACTTGGCGTTCGCTTGATCGGGCGTCAGCTCGCGGATAGAGGTGTAGAACAGTTCGCAGGTCTGCTCCTTGCGCGTTACCTGCCAGGTGTTCATGCAGCCTTTGAGCTGCACATTCGGATCGCTGGCGGGCTTCTGGCCCATCGAGGCCTGCCAGCAGGCGGCGCTCAAGTCCTGGCCCATCACCTTCAAACCGGCCTCGTCGGCCTTTTGCTCGTCACCGTCGTAGGTGTCGGGGTTGGCGGCATACCAGATGTAGCTCGGGTGATTGGCACCCAGTACGGCGACCTGGCTCCCGACGGCCGGGCTGATTTGCGCCAGGCCCAGTACGGCAACGGTTTGCCCGTATTGCTGCTTGATCCAGCTGCGCACCGGCGCGCCGAAGGCCACCATCGGCAACGCGCCGCCCGCGTGCTGGCTCAGCTCCTTGACCATCCGGGTCTGATAGTCGGTGAAGTAACCGTACACACCTTCCAGGTCCTTGCCCGCCGTGGCAGGGGCGGCGATCGGGGCGATGTCGATGATGGTCTGGTATTCCGGCGTCTGGGTCGCCGGGATGCCGTTGGCCGTGAGCAAGGTCGCCCAGCGGTCGGTGGTGGCCGACTCCAGGTAGTCCTGGAAGTGGGTCAGGGAATAATCCGGCGGGAAGTGCAGCAGCTCGATGCTCTTGCGGTTTTCCAGGGCCATGCCCAGCGGCAGGAACAGGTACCAGTTGAACTGCCATTTGCCATCACCATTGAGTTTGCTGGCGCCCTGGTAAGCCAGGTCGGCGGTATCGAGCAAGGTGGTCAACGGCTGGCCATAACCGTCTGGCACACCGCTGAACGTGGCCAGCACCTGGTCATGCTCGGTTTTGACGCTGACTTTGCCCCGGCTGTAACCGTCGCGTTGCAGGCTCTGGTTCAGGTAGTGCTCGACGGTCTGTTCCAGCGTCCAGGGACGAAAACAGATGACGCTGCAATTGTTTGGGTACGCGAACAACTGGGTGACCCGTTGCGGGTTACCCAGCGGTACGGTGATGTCAGCCTGTACGACCGCACTCAAGGTCAGTGCGGCCAGGGTGAAGGACAACCTGGTGAGTTTGAACATGGATGGTTCCCTGTCAGCGAAAGCCCGTCTGCGCGGGGTGAATGCCCACCCTCACACAGTAGCGGTTGACCGGGAAAAGCGCGTAGAAAAACTGCGCGCTTGTCGCTTTTGAGCAAGTGCGTCTACACCTTGAAGTGCAGGGCGTTGGTCAGGTCACCCATGGGTTTCTGGCCGCGCGCGGTCATGGCATCGTCACGCTGCTTGAGCCCGTCGAGGGTTTCCAGCTGGAACACCCGGGTGATCAGACGCAGGATCGACGCGGTGTCGTAGACGGTATGGTCCACCGTGCCCTTGCGCGCGAACGGCGAGACCACCAGTGCCGGAATCCGCGTGCCCGGGCCCCAACGATCGCCTTTTGGCGGTGCAACGTGGTCCCACCAGCCGCCGTTTTCATCGACGGTGACGATCACCACCATGTTCTTCCACTGCGGGCTTTCCTGCAGCACCTTCAAGGCGCGGGTGATATGTCGGTCGCCCGAAGCGACGTCGGCGTAACCGGCGTGCATATTCAGGTTGCCCTGGGGTTTGTAGAAGGTCACCGCAGGCAGCTTGCCGGCCTGGGCATCGGCGAAGAACTTGTTGGTGCTGGCGTCATCCCCCAGGCCGCCATCGCGCAGGCGTTTATTGCGCTCAGCCGGGTTTTCCGGGCCTTGCTGCTTGAAGTAGTTGAAGGGCTGGTGGTGGTACTGGAAGTTCGGAATCTTCGGAATGCCGCCCGAGTCCTTGAACTGATCCAGCGTTGCTTGCCACGCACCGGCGTACCAGGCCCAGTCGACGTTCTTTTTCGACAGTTTGTCGCCGATATGTTCGTGGGTTTGTGGCACCAGCACGTTAGGCAAGTCGGGCTTGGAGTAATCCGGGCGCTCGGGGTCGCGAATCCAGGTCGGCCAGTAAGGCGGGGCCAGGGTGTTCACGCCGAAACCGTCCGGGGTCAGTGCGCTGGGGCCGAATTGCGGCGGGCCGGTCATGGCGCTGGCCGGGGACTTGTCCAGAGGCTTGAGGCGCGGGTCGGTCGGGTCGTCGCTTTGCAGCGTGGCGATCTGTGCCTTGGCCACCGATTGCGCAGCGTTTGGGTACACCGGCGGGGTGGCACTGATCAGGTATTGGTGGTTGAGGAACGAGCCGCCAAACGCGCCCTGGAAGAAGTTATCGCAGAGCACAAACTCCTTCGCCACGTCCCACAAGCGCAGGGCGTAACGGCTCTGAGCGTAATGGCCCATCAGCAGGCCGCCGGAGTCGCCCCAGGCGACGAACGCATCGTTTTTACCGCCATTGATCTGCATCTGGTTCTGATAGAACACGTGCCACAAATCCCGGGTGACCAGGCTCAGGGGCTGGTCTTCGCCGTTCGGGCCCTTCAAGGCGTAGGGGGCGTTAGGCAGGTTTTCCTGGTATTGCACTTCGCTGGGGTAGGTCACGCCATCGACGGTCTGCGGGCCGATTTGCAACACGCCGCCCCAGGTCGGGGGCAGCGTGCTCAGCAGGCTGCCGTCACGGTCGCGTTGTTGATACTCAGCGGCGTTGAGGGCCGAGAGGGGTTTCTCGACCCCGGGGAAATCCGCAAACAGGTTGTTGAAGCTGCGGTTTTCGGCGTAGATCACCACCACGGTTTTAACCTGTTCCTGCAGGGCCTTGTCCAGCTCTTGCGGCGTCAGCGGGCGAGCCACCGGCTTGCCGGGTGCCTCGCTGGTATTGCCGCAGGCACTCAGGGTCGCACCCACGCCCAGCACGGCCGCGCCTCCCAGGAAGCGCCGCCGGCTGGTGTCGACTGGCGGTTTGGCTTCAATGTCTTGGGAAGGGCGGTCTTCGTGCTCGTCGCTCATTGCTGGGAGTTCCTGCTGGTTGAATGTTGCAAGATATTTCGCAGGACGGTAGCAATGCAATGTGACGGAACGAAGACAGTGCCTTGAACGCTACAGGCCACTCATAACAAGCGCAGTGCCAATTGGCTGCCGGCGCGCAAGTACTCTACCTGGGACGCCAGCGCATCCTTGACGATGGCTTCGCCCGTGTCAGTCAGCTTGGCTTTCTTGGCATCGATGACGCAGGACTGCAGCAGTTGCATGGCCACATCCATGGCTTTCTGGAACGCCGTCACGTTGTTGTGCAGGCCAAACTCCTTGATAACAGTGGCCATGCGGCAATCGGCATTGTCGCGCAGGCCCTGGTACTCAACGAACGACACGTTGCCGTCCTTGTAAATAGCATTGATCAACTCTTCCAGCGATTTGGATAGGGGCGTCATCGGATTTTCCTTGGGGGGTGTGAGGCGTTATCCGAATCAGGTTAATCAAAGGCGTTGGCGGCAGAAATCAGGGGTTGCCACCGTAGTGAGTGGGACAACCCCGACGCGTTTGATCAGAAAGGTTACTGGCAGCTGCCCTATGGCATCACCGGCGGCAAATATTTAAGCGTCGTGCCCAACGCCCACAGCAGGAACAACACCAGCGGCGTATGCACCAGCAGCTGCACAAACGAAAAACCGATCAAGTCCCGCGCCTTCAACCCCAGCACGCCCAGCAGCGGCAGCATATAGAACGGGTTGATCAGGTTCGGCAGCGCTTCGGCGGCGTTGTAGATCTGCACCGCCCAGCCCAGGTGATATTCCAGGTCATTGGCGACCTGCATCACGTACGGCGCCTCGATGATCCACTTGCCGCCGCCCGACGGGATGAAGAAGCCCAGCACCGCCGAGTACACGCCCATCAACAGCGCGTAGGTGTCGTGGGACGCGATCGAGGTGAAGAAGGTCGAGATATGGTGCGCCAGGGTCGCGCCGTCACTGCCTTTCACCACGGTCATCAGCGCGGCAATCGAGCCATATAGCGGGAACTGGATCAGCACCCCGGTGGTGGTGGGTACCGCACGGGCCACCGCATCGAGAAAACTGCGCGGACGCCAGTGCAGTAGGGCACCGACCATCAGGAACAGGAAGTTATAGGTGTTCAGCCCCGAGATCGCGCTGATCGCCGGTTTGGTCGAGAATTCATGGAACAACCAACCGGCGGCCAGCAACGCCAGCAGGATGGTCAGCAACGGGCTGTGCTCCAGCCACTCGCCCGGACGGGTCGGGGGTTGCGGCTTGGGCATGTTGAAGGCCGGGTCGATACCGCAAGCCTTGGCGTCACGGGCGGAGTTCGGCCCGGGCGCGGTGGCGTAGGCGATGATCAGCGACACCACGATCAGCGCCAGCAACAGCACGCCGGACTGCCACAGAAAGATGGTGTCGGTGAACGGGATCATCCCGGTGATCGACAGGATCGACGGCGGCAAACTGGCCGGGTTGGCCTGCAACTGCGCCGCCGACGACGACAGCCCCAGCGCCCAAACGGCACCCAGGCCGAGGTAGGCCGCAGCACCGGCCGCGCGGTAATCCATGCGCAAATCCGTACGCCGGGCCAGCGCACGCACCAGCAAACCACCGAACACCAGGGACAGGCCCCAGTTGAGCAACGAGGCGACCATCGAAATCAGCGCCACCCAGGCCACGGCAGAACGGCCGTTCTTCGGGATGCGCGCCAGGCGGTCGATCAATTTCACGGCGGGCGGGGAGCTGGCGACCACGTAACCGCCAATCACCACAAAGGCCATTTGCATGGTGAACGGGATCAAACTCCAGAAACCATCACCAAACGCCTTGGCGGCCTCGGTCGGCGCGGCGCCCATGCCCAGGGTCGCCACGGCGACAATGATCACGGCGAGGGCGGCAAACACCCAGGAGTCAGGGAACCAGCGCTCGGCGAAGTTTGAACAACGCAGGGCGAATCGGGCGTAGCGGCTGTCTTCGATAGCATCGGCCACGTTCAGTACCTCTATTTGTATTTATTATGGGGGCGGCAGTTTTGCTGCATGTTCCTCTACGGCTATTCATTTGGGAATGTAGTTATCTTCATTGATCAATGAGTAAAGCAAATATATCCGGCGAGATTGCCATCACCGGGCCCAGCTCATAACCTGCAGGCCATTTTGTTTGTCTGCCGAGCTTTTCCATGACTGCCACCTCTTATCCACAGGCGCAGCGTTTCTCCCGCTCCGACTACAAAACCCTGGGCCTGGCTGCCCTGGGCGGGGCCCTGGAAATCTACGACTTCATCATCTTCGTATTTTTCGCGCTGACCCTCAGCCAGTTGTTCTTCCCGCCGGAAATGCCCGAGTGGCTGCGTCTGCTGCAAAGCTTCGGCATCTTTGTCACCGGCTACCTCGCGCGCCCGCTGGGCGGAATCCTGATGGCACACTTCGCCGATCACCTGGGGCGCAAACGGGTGTTCAGCCTGAGCATCCTGATGATGGCGCTGCCGTGCCTGCTGATCGGCATCATGCCCACCTACGCACAAATCGGTTATTTCGCACCGTTGATCCTGCTGGCGCTGCGCATCCTCCAGGGTGCGGCAGTGGGCGGGGAAGTGCCCAGCGCCTGGGTGTTTGTCGCCGAACACGCTCCGGACAGCCATCGTGGTTATGCCCTGGGCTTCCTCCAGGCCGGGCTGACCTTCGGCTACCTGCTCGGCGCGCTGACGGCGACGCTGCTGGCGCAAGTCTTCACCCCGGCCGAAATCCTCGACTACGCCTGGCGCTTCCCGTTCCTGCTCGGCGGCGTGTTCGGCGTGATCGGTGTCTGGCTGCGGCGCTGGCTCAGCGAAACCCCGGTGTTCCTGCAAATGCAGGCCCGTCGCCAGGCCGGCGCCGAACTGCCGCTGCGTACCGTCCTGCGGGAACATCGCAGCGCGCTGCTGCCGGCGATGATCCTCACCTGCGTGCTCACCTCGGC
The DNA here is from genome assembly GCF_013385475.1 of Pseudomonas sp. G5001. Taxonomy (NCBI): domain Bacteria; kingdom Pseudomonadati; phylum Pseudomonadota; class Gammaproteobacteria; order Pseudomonadales; family Pseudomonadaceae; genus Pseudomonas; species Pseudomonas sp. G5001. Next base: position 105,511 of record NZ_JACAPZ010000020.1, on the reverse strand, counting down.
CGTCGTCGTACTGGTGGTGATCACCCCGACCATGATGCAGAAAACCTTCGGCATGAGCCCCAGCCACACCTTCGCCCTGAGCGCGTTGGGCATCGTGTTCCTGAATATCGGTTGCGTGTTGGCCGGGCTGCTGGTGGACCGCATCGGCGCCTGGCGTGCGGTGTTGGTCTATAGCCTGCTGCTGCCGGTGGGGATTGCCGTGCTCTATGCGAGCCTGATTGCCGGTGGCGTGTGGCTGGGCGCAGCGTATGCAATTGCCGGCTTGAGTTGCGGGGTGGTGGGCGCGGTGCCGTCGGTGATGGTCAACCTGTTCCCGGCGCAGGTGCGGGTGTCGGGGATTTCCTTCACCTACAACATTGCCTATGCGCTGTGGGCGAGTACCACGCCGCTGATGTTGATCGCGTTGATGCCGACCAGCCCGTGGATCTGCGTGGGGTATTGCGTGGTGATGGGCGCGGTGGGCGCAGTGAGTGCGGCGCATTTTGGCAAGCGCCAACCTACCTGATCGTTCCCACGCTCTGCGTGGGAACGCCTCCCTGGACGCTCCGCGTCCGCTTGTGTGACGCGGAGCGTCACGGGATGCATTCCCACGCAGAGCGTGGGAACGATCATTACGTCAGGAAGTGCCACATCAGCAATGTGCCCACCAGGCCCACCACCGACACAATGGTCTGCAACACCGACCACACCCAGATCGTCTGCTTCAGCTGCAAGCCGAAGTATTCGCGCACCATCCAGAAGCCGGCATCGTTGACGTGGCAGAAGAACACCGAGCCGGCACCAATCGCCAGGGCGACCAGTGAGCTTTGCGTCGCCGCCAACCCCGCCATCATCGGCGCGAGGATGCCCGCCGTTGTCGTGGTGGCGACGGTCGCCGACCCCGTGGCCTGACGCAGCGCCACCGCAATCAACCAGGCCAGCAACAGGTACGGCATGTGCGCGCCTTCGGCCACCTTGCTGATGGTCTGGCTCACGCCGGCATCCAGCAGGGTTTGCTTCAACCCGCCACCGGCGCCGATGGTCAGCAGCAGCACCGCGATCGGCGCCAGCGCCTTGCGCAGGGTGTTGCCGACATCGGCCCGCGGCATGCCGCTGGCCCAGCCCAGGCAGATCACCGCGGCAATCACCGCCAGGCCCAGCGCGATCAACGGCTCACCGAGGAACTTCAAGGTCAGTGCCACCGGGCTTTCCGGCGACATGGCAACCTTGGCCAGGGTGCTGCCGAGCATCAGGATCACCGGCAACAGGATGATCAGCAGCGACACACCAAAACTCGGCTGGCGCGGCGCCTTGGGCGGAGCACTGAACAGCGCGCCAATGTCGGCCGGCTCATCCACGTGCATGCGCTTGGACAGCCAGTTGCCGTACAACGGACCGGCCAGAATCACGGCCGGCACTGCCAGGCAAAAGCCCAGCAACATGGTCAGGCCCAGGTCGGCGTGCAACGCGCTGACCGCAATCAGCGGCCCCGGATGCGGCGGCATCAAGGCGTGCAGGGTGGTCATCCCCGCCAGCGCCGGGATCGCGATTTTCAGCAGCGGCTGGTTCGAACGCTTGGCCATCACGAAGATGATCGGCACCATCATCACCAGGCCCACTTCGAAGAACAGCGGCAAGCCAATCACCATCGCCACCAGCGCCATCACCCAGGGCAACGACTTGCCCTTGCCCAACCCCAGCAGGGTGGTGGCGATACGGTCGGCAGCGCCGGACTCGGCCATCAACGCGCCGAGCATCGAGCCCAGGGCAATGATGATCCCGGCTTCACCGAGAATCGCCCCGGCGCCTTTGCTGAAGGCCTTGGCCACTTCTTCCGGCGGCAAGCCCGCGCCGACACCGGCGATAAACGTACCGATCAGGATCGACAGGAAGGGCGGCAGCTTGGTCGCGCTGATCAACACAATGATGCTGGCGATGGCCAGTAATACGCAGAACATGAGGCGGGTGTCGTGAACCATCCACGCGGCAGTCGATAACTCCAAAACGGGACTCCTTATCGAACAGGTTGGCTAATGTGTTTCTTTTTGTTTCCTGCTCGAAAAGCATACCTGATACAACGGTTCCAGAGCGTTCATGTTCAATTTTGGTGCGTATGGCTTAACGCTCAGCTGACGGCGAGATGACAATTTTGCAACTCGTGCCGGTGGTTTTGGCCTATAGCTCTATGATCAACCGGACGACCACCCACGAGGATATTTCATGAGCGCAGGACACAGCCACGCCCAGGTACGCGCCGGCCACGAACGGCTGTTATGGATCGCATTGGCACTGACCGGCAGCTTTATGATCGCCGAGGTGATCGGCGCCTTTATCACCGGCAGCCTGGCGCTGTTGTCCGATGCCGCGCACATGATGACCGACGCCCTGGCGCTAGGGATTTCCCTGGTGGCGATCCAGGTCGCCAAACGCGCCGCCGACCGCAAGCGCACCTTCGGCTATGCGCGTTTCGAGATCCTGGCGGCAGCGTTTAATGCGCTGCTGCTGTTCGGCGTGGCGTTCTACATCCTGTATGAGGCGTATCAACGCTTGCAGGCGCCCGCCGAGATCCAGTCCACCGGCATGCTGGTGATCGCGGTGCTGGGGCTGATCGTCAACCTGATTTCCATGCGCCTGCTGAGTGCGGCCAGCGGCGAAAGCCTGAATGTGAAGGGCGCTTACCTGGAAGTCTGGAGTGACATGCTCGGCTCCATCGGCGTGATCATCGCGGCGCTGGTGATCATGTACACCGGCTGGGGCTGGGTGGATTCGGTGGTGGCGGCAGCGATTGGCTTCTGGGTGTTGCCCCGCACTTGGACGCTGCTCAAGGAAAGCATGAACGTGCTGCTGCAAGGTGTGCCGGATGGCATTGATATCGACAAGGTGGAGCAGGCGATTCGCGGCGTTCCCGGGGTCAAGGACGTGCACGACCTGCATATCTGGGCCCTCACCAGCGGCAAAAATGTGCTGAGTACTCATCTGGTGGCGGATTCGGCGCAAGGCAGCGAGCAACAGATCCTCAGCCAGGTGACGGAGTTACTGCATGAACAATTCGATATTTCCCACGCCACGATCCAGATCGAGGGCGAAGGTTTTCAGCATGACGAGCACGACGAGGTGCATGCCTGACCGTCACTCACGGTCTTCCAGCACATAACCCACGCCGCGCAAGGTATGGATCAACTTGCGCTCGAACGGGTCATCGATCTTCGCCCGCAGGCGGCGGATCGACACTTCCACCACATTGGTGTCGCAATCAAAGTTCATGTCCCACACGAACGAGATAATTTGCGTGCGCGACAGCACCACGCCGCTCTGGCGCATCAGCAGGTGCAGCAGGGCGAACTCCTTGGTGGTCAGGTCGATGCGCTGCAAACCGCGAAACGCCCGGTGGCGGCCCTGATCCAATTCCAGGTCGGCCACCCGCAACACATCCGGCACCGGCGAATGCACGCTGCGGCGCATCAAGTTGCGCACCCGCGCGAGTAATTCGGGGAACTCAAACGGCTTGACCAGGTAATCATCGGCGCCCAGGTCCAGGCCCTTGATCCGGTCGGCGAGGCGGCCCTGGGCGGTCAGCATCATGATGCGGGTGCTGCTGTTCTGGCGGATGCGTTGCAGCACGTCCCAGCCATCCATCAACGGCAAATTCACGTCGAGCATCACCAGGTCGTAGGCGTGCTGGCGAGACAAATGCAGGCCGTCGGCGCCGGTGGCGGCACAGTCGACGATATAGCCACTTTCGCTCAATCCCTGATGCAGATAATCGGCGGTTTTAGGTTCGTCTTCGATAACCAGAATACGCATGTCGAGGATCCCGCTGGGCAGTGGAAAAGTTGCCCGGAGCTTAAAGCAAAAGCCCGCGCCAGAGCCGTTGCTAACGGATTTGTAATGTTCTGGCCACTCCTCTGATAAGTACCGAAAGTTACATTGCCCACCTGTTAATTCATGGGCATGGAACTCTTGTTATGCCAACTTTTGTCCGCACATTTATCGGCGCTTCGGTGCTGTTGCTGATGACGGTCCAGGGCGCAAACGCGCAAACCCTGACCCTCGAATCGGCCCTGCAAACCGCCTTCGCCAACAACCCCGACATGGCCGCTGCGCAGTGGGAAATCGACATCGCCCAAGGCGGTCGCCAGCAGGCCGGTTTGATCCCGAATCCGGTGGCCTCCTGGGATGCCGAAGACACCCGCCGCAACTCGCGCACCACCACCGTGAAACTGAGCCAAACCCTGGAACTGGGTGGCAAGCGCGGCGCCCGGATTGATGTCGCCACCCGTGCCCAGGAGGCGGCCGCACTCACCCTGGAACAGCGCCGCAACGGTCTGCGAGCGGAGGTCATCGACGGTTACTACGGTGCACTTCGCGCCCAGGAACGCCTCGACCTGGCCCAGCGCTCAGTGGCATTGGCCGAGCGCGGCCTGGTGGTGGCCAATGGTCGCGTCACCGCCGGCAAAACGTCCCCGGTGGAAGCCACCCGCGCCCAGGTGCAACTCTCGGAAATCCGCCTGGAATTCAACCGCGCGCAGATGGGCCTGACCGATGCCTACCGGCGTCTCGCCGCCAGTACTGGCGCGGCCAGCACCGATTTCCAGGCCGTCGCCACCCAAGCCCAGGCCGCCCCGGCATTACCGTCGCCCGCGCAGCTGCTGGCGCGCCTGGAACAGACCGCCGAACTGCGCCTGGCCGAGCTGCAAATCGTCCAAGGCGAAGCGGCCCTGGGCCTGGAAAAAGCCCAGCGCATTCCCGACCTCGACGTGTCCATCGGCAGCCAATACGACGCCAGCGTGCGCGAGCGGGTCAACGTGGTGGGCGTGTCGATGCCGATCCCGCTGTTCAACCGCAACCAGGGCAACGTGCTGGCCGCGAGTCGCCGTGCCGACCAGGCCCGCGACCTGCGCAACGCTGCCGAACTGCGCCTGCGCACCGAAACCCGCCAGGCCCTGGACCTTTGGCAAACCGCGAATACCGAAGTGCGCTCGTTCAACCAACAGATCCTGCCCGCCGCCCAAAGCGCGGTGGACAGCGCCACCCGCGGTTTCGAGATGGGCAAGTTCAACTTCCTCGACGTACTCGACGCCCAGCGCACCTTGATTGCGGCCCGCACCCAATACCTCGCGGCGACAGCCCAGGCCACCGAAGCCTGGGTGCGCATCGAACGGATTTACGGCGACCTCGCCCGGTTTTGATTTTTTCAGGAGCGTTCCATGAACAACAAACACAGGATGGCGCTGGCCGTTGCGCTGATGCTGGCGTGGCCGGCCATCAGCGGTGCGGCAGAGGCGGAAGAAGAAGGCAAGATCGAGCTGACCGAACAGCAGGTCCAGGCCGCCGGTATTCAACTGGCCCCGGCGCAATCCCGGCAGATCAGCACTGTGCTTTCGCTGCCGGGCGAGGTGCGTTTCGACGAAGACCGCACCTCCCACATCGTCCCGCGTGCTGCCGGCGTGGTGGAGTCGGTGAAGGTCAACCTCGGCCAATCGGTGAAGAAGGGCGAGCTGCTCGCGGTGATCGCCAGCCAGCAGATTTCCGATCAGCGCAGTGAACTGGCGGCCAGTGAGCGCCGGGTGGTACTGGCCCGCACCACCTTCCAGCGCGAGCGCCAGTTGTGGCAGGACAGGATCTCCGCCGAACAGGATTACCTGCTGGCGCGCCAGGCGCTGCAAGAGGCCGAAATCGCCCTGAACAATGCCCGGCAAAAGATGAACGCCCTGAGCGGCAGCGCTGTATTGGTCGGCGGCAATCGCTACGAACTGCGGGCGCCGTTCGACGGCGTGGTGGTGGAAAAACACCTGGGTGTCGGCGAGGTGGTGAGCGAGACCAGCAACGCATTCACCCTGTCGGACCTGTCCCAGGTGTGGGTCACCTTCGGCGTGTTCCCCAAGGATTTGAACAAGGTCCGGGTCGGCAAACCGGTGAAGGTCACGTCCTCGGAAATGGGCACCGAAGTACTTGGCACCGTGGCCTATGTCGGCAACTTGCTGGGGGAGCAGACCCGCACCGCCACCGTACGCGTCACGGTGCCGAACCCCGACGCTTCGTGGCGTCCAGGGCTGTTCGTTTCCGTGCAGGTCGCCACCGACACCTACCCGGCCAAGGTCACCGTCCCCCAGGAGGCGATCCAGACCGTCGAGGACAAACCCTCGGTGTTCGTGCGCACCAGCGACGGCTTCATGACCCGGCATATCGAACTGGGCGTCAGCGAAAACGGTTTCGTCGAAGTGCGCCAGGGCCTCGACGCCGGCGCGCAGGTGGCCACCGTCGGCAGCTTCATCCTCAAGTCCGAGTTGGGCAAGGCCTCGGCCGAGCACGCCCATTGATCCTGCGAGTGATTTCCCATGTTTGAGCGCCTTATCCAATTCGCCATCGAGCAGCGCATCATCGTGCTGCTGGCGGTGCTGTTGATGGCCGGTGTCGGTATCGCCAGCTATCAGAAATTGCCCATCGACGCCGTGCCGGATATCACCAACGTCCAGGTGCAGATCAACTCGGCGGCGGCGGGTTTTTCGCCGCTGGAAACCGAGCAGCGCATCACCTTTCCCATCGAGACCGCCATGGCCGGGCTGCCGGGCTTGCAGCAGACCCGCTCGCTGTCGCGCTCGGGCTTGTCCCAGGTCACGGTGATTTTCAAGGACGGCACCGACCTGTTCTTCGCCCGCCAGCTGGTCAACGAACGCTTGCAGGTGGCTCGCGAGCAACTGCCCGATGGCATCGAAAGCATGATGGGGCCGATCTCCACCGGGCTCGGGGAAATCTTCCTGTGGACCGTGGAGGCGAAAGACGGCGCGCGCAAGGCGGACGGCTCAGCCTATACGCCGACCGACCTGCGGGTGATCCAGGACTGGATCATCAAGCCGCAACTGCGCAACGTGCCGGGGGTGGCCGAGATCAACACCATCGGCGGCTTTGCCAAGGAATACCAGATCGCCCCGGACCCCAAGCGCCTGGCGGCCTACAACCTGACCTTGGGCGACCTGGTCACGGCGCTGGAGCGCAACAACGCCAACGTCGGCGCCGGCTACATCGAGCGCAGCGGCGAGCAATTGCTGATCCGTGCGCCGGGGCAAGTCGCGTCCATCGACGACATTGCCAACATCGTCATCACCACTTCCGACGGTACGCCGATTCGGGTGCGCAACGTCGCCCAGGTCGACATTGGCCGCGAGCTGCGTACCGGTGCCGCCACGGAGAATGGCCGCGAAGTGGTGCTGGGCACGGTGTTCATGTTGATCGGCGAAAACAGCCGCACGGTGTCCCTGGCGGTCGCGAAAAAACTCGAAGAGATCAACCGTTCGCTGCCTGAAGGTGTGGTGGCCGTCACCGTCTACGACCGCACCAACCTGGTGGAAAAAGCCATCAGCACCGTGAAGAAAAACCTCTTCGAAGGGGCGCTGCTGGTGGTGGCGGTGCTGTTTCTGTTCCTCGGCAATATCCGCGCTGCGCTGATCACCGCGATGGTGATTCCCCTGGCCATGTTGTTCACCTTTACCGGGATGTTTACCAACAAGGTCAGCGCCAACCTGATGAGCCTCGGCGCGCTGGATTTCGGGATTATCGTGGATGGCGCGGTGGTGATCGTCGAAAACGCCATCCGCCGCCTGGCCCACGCCCAGCAGCGCCACGGGCGATTGCTGACCCGCAGCGAGCGCCTGCATGAAGTGTTCGCGGCGGCCAAGGAAGCGCGGCGCGCGCTGATCTTCGGGCAACTGATCATCATGGTGGTGTACCTGCCGATCTTCGCCCTCACCGGGGTCGCCGGGAAGATGTTCCACCCGATGGCGTTCACCGTGGTGATCGCGCTGCTGGGGGCGATGATTCTGTCCGTGACCTTCGTGCCGGCGGCCATTGCACTGTTCGTCACCGGCAAGGTCAAGGAAGAGGAAAACCTGGTGATGCGCAGCGCACGCCGTGTCTACGCGCCGGTGCTGGATTGGGTGATGGCGCGCCGGCCGCTGGTGTTCGGCCTGGCGGTGCTGGCCATCGTTGCGTCTGGGCTGGTGGCCAGTCGCATGGGCAGCGAATTTATCCCCAGCCTCAGCGAGGGTGATTTCGCCCAACAAGCGTTGCGGGTGCCGGGCACCAGCCTGACGCAGTCGGTACAGATGCAGCAGCAACTGGAAAAGACCTTGATGGCCGAGGTGCCGGAAATCGAGCGGGTATTCGCCCGCACCGGCACCGCGGAAATCGCCTCCGACCCGATGCCACCGAACATCTCCGACAGCTACGTGATGCTCAAGCCCAAGGACCAGTGGCCCGACCCGAAGAAGTCCCGCGAGGCAATCATCGCCGACATCCAGCGCGCCAGTGCGATTGTGCCGGGCAGCGTGTATGAACTGTCGCAACCGATCCAGCTGCGCTTCAACGAACTGATTTCCGGCGTGCGCAGTGACGTGGCGGTGAAGGTGTTTGGTGACGACATGGCGGTGCTCAACAAGACCGCCGGGGAAATCGCCGAGACCTTGCAAACCCTCAAGGGCGCCTCGGAAGTGAAGGTGGAACAGACCTCCGGCCTGCCGGTGCTGACCATCAATATCGACCGCGACAAGGCCGCGCGTTTCGGCCTGAACGTGGGCGATGTGCAAGACACGATCGCCGTCGCCGTGGGTGGGCGCCAGGCCGGGACGATGTACGAAGGCGACCGGCGTTTTGACATGGTCGTGCGTTTGTCGGACGCGCTGCGCACCGATATCGAAGGCCTGTCGCGGCTGTTGATTCCGATCCCGGCGCTGGCGAATAACGCGGCGGGGCAGTTGGGTTTTATCGCGCTGTCGGAAGTCGCCAGCCTGGACCTGGTACTCGGCCCCAACCAGATCAGCCGCGAAAACGGCAAGCGCCTGGTGATCGTCAGCGCCAACGTGCGTGGGCGCGATATCGGCTCGTTTGTCGAGGAAGCCGGGACGGCCATCGACACTCAGGTGAAAATCCCCGCGGGCTACTGGACCACCTGGGGCGGCCAGTTCGAGCAGTTGAAGGAGGCCTCCGAGCGCTTGCGCATCGTGGTGCCGGTGGCGTTGCTGCTGGTGTTCGGGTTGCTGTTCATGATGTTCAACAACCTCAAGGACGGGCTGCTGGTGTTCACCGGGATTCCCTTCGCGTTGACCGGCGGGATCATGGCGCTGTGGCTGCGGGACATTCCGTTGTCGATCTCGGCGGGCGTGGGTTTTATCGCGCTGTCGGGGGTGGCGGTGCTGAACGGGTTGGTGATGATTGCGTTCATTCGCAACCTGCGGGAAGAGGGGCGCTCATTGTCGGTGGCCATCAACGAAGGCGCCCTGACGCGCTTGCGCCCGGTGTTGATGACGGCGTTGGTGGCGTCGCTGGGGTTTATCCCCATGGCCCTGGCCACCGGCACCGGCGCCGAAGTACAGCGCCCGTTGGCGACGGTGGTGATTGGCGGGATTATTTCGTCGACGCTGCTGACCCTGCTGGTATTGCCGGCGCTGTATCACTGGGCGCACCGGCGTGAAGAACAGGAAGACCGCCTGATGCCTGACCAATAACCTGTGGTGAGGGAGCAAGCTCCCTCACCACAATGGGTTATTGGCAGATAGCGTTGGTATGAAGGGGAAACACCAACCGAAACACAGTGAAATCTCCGGGCTCGCTGCTGACTTCTGCCCGGCCTTGATGCAGGGTCATGATCGACCGCACGATGGCCAGCCCCAGCCCGGTCCCCCCTTCGGAGCGGGCGCGGCTGCTGTCGACGCGGTAGAAACGCTCGAACAGGTTCGGCAGGTGGTGCGCTTCAATCCCCGGGCCCGGGTTGCCCACCGACAGCGAGACTTGCTGCCCGTGGGTTTCCACCTGCAACGACACCGTGGAAGCGTGTGGCGTATGACGGATGGCATTGGACAACAAGTTGGAAATCGCCCGCTGAATCATCAGGCGATCGCCATGCACCGAGGCATCACCGTGAAGGCTCAGGCTCAGTTGCTTGTCTTCGGCACTCAACGCAAACAGTTCCATCACCCGGCGTGCTTCAGCGGCCAGGGACACGGGCGCAAACGAAACCCGCGCCGCCGGGTGGCTGACCTGTGCCAGGAACAGCATGTCGGAAACGATCCGCGCCAGCCGCTCCATTTCTTCGGTGCTGGATTCCAGCACCGCCTTGTACTCCTCGGGCGGGCGCTCCCGGGACAACGTCACCTGGGCCTTGCCCATCAAGTTGGTCAGCGGTGCGCGCAGCTCGTGGGCCAGGTCATCGGAGAACTGCGACAGCTGCTGCACACCGCCATCCAGGCGCTGCAGCATGAAGTTGATGCCCTGCGCCAACTCGCCCAACTCGTTGGGCAAATTATCCACAGCCAGGCGGTGGGTCAGATCCTGTGTGGTGACCTTGGCCGCGACGCGGCTGAACTGTTGCAGCGGTGCGAGCCCGCGTTGCACCACCCACCACGCGCCGATGCCGATCAGCAGCAACAGCAGCGGCAGGGCGATCACCGTGGAACGCAGGTAAGCACTGAGCAATGCCTGATCGTCCATGCGGTCCAGGGACAGCAGCACCCGCACGCGTTCGCCGCTGGACAGGCGCATCAGGCTGGAGGCGCTGAGCACCTGGTTACCGTTGCTGTCGTCCCAGTTCAGGTAACCGAGGGTCTGGCGTGGTGCGAAGTCGGTCAGCAACGGTTCCTGTGGCTTGGCACCGACGCTCAGCAGCACCGCTTCATCGGGTGCGGTGCCGACGATGGTCAGGTAGAAATTGTCATGCCCCATCACCAGGTCCATCAGCGAATGCGGGCGGGCCTTTATGTCGCGGGTGTCCAGGCCGAGGGCTAGGCTGTGCTGGATCTGCTCCATCTTGCTTTCCAGGCCCTTGCGCGCCAGTTTCTCAAGCTCGTGGGTCAGCGCCAGGTAGGCCAGTGTCGCGAGCAGCACCACCAGGCCCGCGCCCATCAGGCTCACCGTCAGCCCGAGGCGCATCGACAGGCTGCTGGCTTTCATTGGCGGGCCTCCAGCACATAGCCCACGCCGCGAATGGTATGGATCAGCTTGACGTCACTCTGGTCATCGACCTTGGCCCGCAGGCGGCTGATGGAGACCTCCACCACGTTGGTGTCGCAGTCGAAATTCATGTCCCACACCAGGGAAATAATCTGCGTGCGGGTCAGCACTTCGCCGGACTGACGCATCAGCACATGCAGCAGCGCGAACTCCTTGGTGGTCAGGTCAATGCGCCGGGTGCCGCGATAGGCGCGGTGGCGGCGCGGGTCCAGTTCAAGGTCCGACACGCGGAAGACTTCCGGCACCGGTATGTGCTCGCTGCGGCGCAACAGCGTGCGCACCCGGGCCAGCAATTCGGGGAATTCGAAGGGTTTGACCAGGTAATCATCGGCGCCCATGTCCAGGCCCTTGATCTTGTCAGTCAGCCGGCCACGGGCTGTGAGCATCATCACCCGTTGGTTGCTGTCGCGGCGCAGTTGCTCAAGCACTTCCCAGCCGTCCTTGGCCGGCAGGTTTACATCGAGAATCACCAGTTCATAAGCGTGTTGCCCGGCCAGGTGCAGGCCGTCCACGCCGCTGGCGGCGCAGTCGACCACGTAACCGCTTTCGGTCAGGCCCTGCTGCAGGTAGGCGGCGGTTTTTTGCTCGTCCTCAACCACAAGGATACGCATGGGGGTTTACCTTTTACTGATAGAGAGAGACTGAAATTCGAATTTTCCGAAGCCTGAAGGCTGAAGTAGCTACAGGGTCAATCAGCCAGTTTGTGACTGGTTGTTGCGTTGCAGAACGGGCGGGCAAAAAAAACGCCCCATCCGGGGCGTTAAAAATTCATCTCTTTCCAAAGGAGCTACACAAAAGCTTCAGAGATGAATGTGCTCGGTGTGCGCCGTTCAGATCGACTGCTTCTGTGCGTCGGCGGGCGCGGTCTCGGCCACGGACTGTTCACCGTGGACCTGCTGCTGTTGCTGGCGGAACTCGGCGAGGAACTGCCGGGAGCGGTCGGCGCCGTCGTCGGCGAATGCGAGGGTGGAAGTGGCGCCGAGAAAACTGATCAATAACAGGTGGGATGGCTTCATGACGTGTCTCCAAATAAGGCGTGTGCCGTTAGTTGTGACCAGTATATGAAGCGCAACTTAACGAGAAGGTGAGGCGCATATTACAGTTCTGACAGGCTTCAATTTGTGAACAGATGTTAGTCAACGGCAAATGAATGTAAGCATTTGCCGTTGTGTTCATTTACAGAATTGCCAATGGGTATTCGACAATCAACCGAACTTCTTCCAAGTCCGACTCAAAGGCACTTGAGCGAACGGTCGCCTGGCGCAAACGCAGCGACAGGTCTTTCAAGTTACCGCCCTGCACCACGTACTTCGCCTCGATATCCCGCTCCCAGCGGCGTTGATCGGTCAGCGGGTCGCCGGCCGCGTCACGGCGCATGTACACGCTGTTGGCGTTGCTATAGTCGGCGCCGGTACCTTTGCCATAGCGGGTCATGAAGGTCAGGCCAGGAATGCCGAAGGCCTGCATGTCGAGGTTATAGGCGAGCATCCACGAGCGTTCCCTGGGCGAGTTGAAGTCGCTGTACTGGATCGAGTTGTTGAGGAAGATCGAGTCCGACATGCGCAGGTAGTCAAAGTCGTCATCGCCGTTGTTGCGCTGGTGCGACAGGGCCAGGCTGTGGGCGCCGACCTTGACCCCGAGCCTGGCGCTCCAGATGTTGTTATCGAACTCGCCAAGGCGTTTCTTGCCCTCGTCCACGGCCTTGTAGTAGTTGAAGTCGCCAAACAGCGACACGTCATCGTTCAGCGGGTAGCTGGCGGCGCTGCCGAAGTAGTACTGGTCCCAGGCATCCTTCAGGCGGCTGGTGTACAGGCTGACGCTGAGGTGTTTGTTCACCTGGTAGTCGCCGCCGGCATAGCCGATCCAGGGGGAATCCACCTTGCCCGCATAAAACGTCGCGAAGCCTTTATCCATGCCGCTTTGGGTGGGCTGGCTCATGCCGCTCAAGTGCCCGGCCTGCAAGCTCAAGCCGTCAATGCTGGTGTTTTGCGCGGTGACGCCACGGAAGCTTTCCGGCAACACCCGCGAGTCGCCGTAGGCCACCACCGGGGTCAGCGGGAACACGTCACCGGCCTTGATCACGGTATCCAGCAGGCGCACTTTTACCGCGCCGCCGAGCTTGCTGTAGCCGTCCTCGGGGTGGTTGTCGCTGTCTACCGGCAGTACGCCGAACGAGCCCTTGCCGCCGCTGCGACCGGTGCCGGAGTCGAGTTTCAGACCATACATCGCAAACGCATCGAGGCCGAAACCCACCGGACCCTGAGTGAATCCGGATTCGAACTTGCCGATAAAACCCTGGGCCCAGGCTTCGGAATAGCCATTGCCGGTGGGGCTCGACTGGCCCTTGCGGTCATCGCGGTTGAAGTAGAAGTTGCGGGCCAGCACGTTCAAGTTACTGCCTTCGATAAACCCTTCGGGTTTTTCTTCCACGGCCATGCCTGACAGCGGGGTGAGCCCCGCCAGGGCGGCAATCATGGAGAGTGAAAATGTGCGGTTAGTGCTCATGTAGCGCTCCTCGGTAGTGGCAGCTATCAGCTTCTTATCGATGGGGCATTCTTGTTGTGATGGTGCCCGGGCAGATAGTTGCAAACGCGAGATAACGGCGAGGTGGCGCACAGATTACAATTTTGGAATTTCAATAAAACATAACGGATAAGTAATCTTTCGGTGAACTTTGCGACAGGCTTGGTTAGTTATTCTTGCTCTGAACTTTTAATTCAATAAGTCAGACGAGGACGCCCTCATGAATACCCTGAAAACCACTGTCGCTGCATTGGCCCTGATCGTTTCCGCCGGCGCGATGGCCGAAGGTGGAGGCGACCGCACCTTCGCCCAATTGATGCAAAACAATGAGCAAGCCATGGCCGCCTACGCCGCCAGAAAGGGCAAGCCTGCGCCCGAGGTGCTGGTGTATCGCTACGGCATGAAGCTGGACATTGCCAAGGTGGTGAATGTCACGCCGCCGATCCGCTCGTGCAGCGCGGTGCCGTCACGCATGACCTACGAAGACTCCACCGGCAAGCTCAACACGCTCCACTACCAAGTGATGGGCATCTGCCGTAACAACGGCAGTTGAGGGGCTGAAAAAATATAGTTGGGCAATGGGCTAAAGCTCTCTTAAGAAAATGCCGGCAGCGCCGATGCAGGTCAGATCCCGCCCTCATTTGCCCACCGGTGCCTCCATGTTCAACACCCGTCTCAAGCAGGAGCTGTCTGCTCTTCGCGAAGAATTATCCAGTTTGCAGCAGGTCAAGGAGAGCCTGGAAAGCGAAATGATGGCCCTGACCCTGGATCCCGAAGGGCGCATCGAATCCGTCAATGCCATCTTCCTTCAAGAGATGGCTTACCAGGCAAGCCAGCTGCAAGGCCGCCTGATCGAGGATCTGGTGCCGGCGCACGTCAAGCACGACACTTTTCAACTGCGCTTCACGAACGCCCTGGTGCGTGGCGAACACTTCGCCGGTTCCGTACGCCTGATGCGCGGCAACGGCAATGAGGCGTGGCTGCGCTCCATCGTGCAACCGGTGCGTGGCAGTGACGGGCGTATCAAGCATATTTCGATGTACTCCAGCGACCTGACCCGCACTATCGAGGCGTCCCGCGAGCACGAAAACCTGATCACCGCGCTGGTGCGTTCCACGGCAGTGATCGAGTTCGACCTCAACGGTAATGTACTGACGGCCAACGACCGTTTTCTCAACGGCATGGGTTACAGCCTGGCGCAGATCCAGGGCAAACATCACCGGATATTCTGTGAGCCGCAGGATGCCGGCAGCGTCGAGTACCAGCAGTTCTGGAAGCGCCTGAACGCCGGTGAATTCGTCGCGGGCCGCTTCAAGCGAGTGGACAGCCACGGGCGGGTGGTGTGGCTGGAGGCTTCGTATAACCCGGTGCTCGACGCCAACGAGCGGCTGTACAAAGTGGTCAAGTTCGCCACGGTGATCACCGACCAGGTCAACCAGGAACAGGCCGTGGCCGACGCGGCCAACATCGCCTACAGCACCTCGCTGCACACCGACAGCAGCGCCCAGCGCGGCACCACCGTGGTCACCCAGGCGGTGGAGGTGATGCGCGACCTGGCCAAGCACATGGAGCAGGCGGGTGAGGGCATTGAAGCGCTGAACGCCCAGTCCCAGGTGATTGGCAGCATCGTCAAGACCATCAGCGGCATCGCCGAGCAGACCAACCTGCTGGCGCTCAACGCCGCCATCGAAGCCGCCCGTGCCGGTGAGCAAGGCCGTGGTTTTGCGGTGGTGGCCGATGAGGTTCGGCAACTGGCGTCGCGTACCAGCAAGGCCACCGAGGAAATCGTCGGCGTGGTGCGCCAGAACCAGGACATGGCCCGCGATGCAGTGGCGCTGATGACCGATGGCCGCCTGCAGGCCGAGCAAGGGCTGGCATTGGCGGCCGAGGCGGGCACGGTGATCGTCGAGATCCAGGACGGCGCCCAGAAAGTGGTCAGCGCTGTAGGGCAATTCGCCAATCAACTGAGCAGCTAGTCACCCGGGCTCATGCTTGAGGTATCGTAGGTTTTTTTTCCGAGCCTTTCGTCCATGAGCCCTAACCATCGCCGTCCCGTCCCGCTGTCCAAGGCCTACCGCTTGCTCAACCACGGCCCGACCGTACTGGTCAGCGCCGCGCACAACGGCCAGCGCAACATCATGGCTGCGGCATGGGCGATGCCGCTGGATTTCGAGCCGCCCAAAGTCGCCGTCGTGCTGGATAAGGCCACCTGGACCCGGCAACTGCTCGAAGGCGCCGGCACTTTCGTGCTCAACGTACCGTGTGCGGCCCAGGCCGATATCGTGCAGACCGTGGGCAACACCACCGGCAGCGAGACCGACAAGTTCGCCGCATATGACTTGCAGACGTTCAGCGGCGAACACGCCGAAGCGCCGATGCTTGAAGGCTGCGTGGCGTGGCTGGAATGCCGCTTGCTGCCGGAACCGCATAACCAGCAGACCTACGATCTGTTCCTCGCCGAAGTGGTGGCCGCCCAGGCTGATGAGCGCGTATTCAGCGACGGTCGCTGGCATTTCGAAGGGCAGGATGCGCTGCGTACCTTGCACCATGTGGCGGGCGGGCATTTCCTGACGATTGGTGAGCCTATTGATGGGCGACAGCTTTAAGCCCAGTGCCAATTCTTCCGGTACAGCCTGGTTTTGTGGCGAGGGAGCTTGCTCCCGCTGGAGCGCGAAGCGGTCCCATTGTTTCCTGCCAATACACTTGGTCGGTAGATATACGACTGCTGCGCAGCCGAGCGGGAGCAAGCTCCCTCGCCACAAAGGTTGTGTTACCACTGGGCTTTGCTGAGTGCCTCGGCAAACGCCATCAACTTCGGCGAGTACTGCCGCGATGGCGGATACACCAGCGATATCGCCCGACTGCGCCCGGCAAATTCCTCCAGCAAGGGCACAAGGCGCCCGGCCGCCAGATCTTCCCGCACCGCAAAGTCCATCACCTGGGCGATGCCGAATCCGCCCAGCGCGCCGTCCACCAGCGCATCGCCGATATCAAAGATCAACCGCCCCTCGACACTCACGTCCTGCACCCTGCCATCGAGCATGAACTGCCAGTCCACCAGCCGGCTGGTGCGCAGGTTGCGCACGGTCAGGCAATTATGGTCCTTGAGTTCATCGACGGTTCGCGGCGTACCAAAACGCGCGAGATAAGCCGGGGCGGCCACGGTGACCCAGCGCAGCGGTGGCAGTGCCCGGGCGATCAGGCGTTGGTCCTGGATGTCGCCGGTGCGCAGCAAGGCATCAAAACCTTCGTCGACGATGTCCACCAGGCGGTCGGTCATTACCGCTTCAATGCGCAGGTCGGGGTATTGCAGGGTCAGCTCGCCGATCACCGGCATCACCACCTTGCGGCCAAACAACGAGGGCGTGCTGATCTTCAGCAAACCGGACGGTGAGGCACGGCGGTCGAGCATTTGCCGCTCGGCTTCGGCCAGTTCCGCCAGCAGCGGCGCGCTGCGTTCATACAACATCTGCCCGTCGGGCGTGAGGCTGACGCTGCGAGTGTTGCGTTGCAGCAGGCGCACGCCCAGCTGGTTTTCCAGTCGGGAAATGGCCCGGGACAAGCCCGATTGGGTCAGCCCCAGGTCTCCGGCGGCGCGAGTGAAACTGCGGGTTTCGGCGACGCGCACCAGCAGGCGAACAGCATTCAGATCCATGATTAAAGTCATTACTGAAAGAGTGATAGGGGTATTTATCATCTGTTGGGCATGAAAGAAACTGGCGCCTCTCATTTTCAGGCAGGACGCTGTGATGTCTTCTTCTCGACCCTCTGGCTGGATGCTGTTGCTGCTGGCAACCGCGCAACTGATCATCGCCCTCGACGCGACCATTGTGTTTGTCGCGCTGCCGCAAATCGGCAGCCACCTGGGGTTTTCTGCCCAGCAATTGCAGTGGGTGGTCAGTGCCTACAGCGTGGCGTTTGGTGGCTTCCTGTTGCTGGGCGGTCGGGCGGCGGACCTGTTGGGCAAGCGGCGCTTGTACATGCTTGGCCAGTCGCTGTATGCGCTGTCTTCCCTGGCGGCGGTGCTCGGTGGCAGCGCCTTGCTGCTGGTGCTGGCGCGGGCGGTGCAGGGTGTGGGTGGGGCGCTGTTGTTCCCGGCCACGCTGGCGCTGATCAACACCCACTACGCCGAAGGGCCCGCGCGTAATCGGGCGTTTGCCGTGTGGAGCGCGGCGTCTGCGGCGGGCCTGGCATTGGGCGCGTTGCTCGGCGGCGTGCTGACCCAGGCCTGGGGCTGGGAAGCGGTGTTCCTGGTGAACGTGCCATTGGCCGGTGCCTGTGCCCTGGCGGCGCGCTACTGGATTCCCGCCGATGGCGAACGGGCCCGCGGGCGCAACTTTGATATCAGCGGTGCGTTGACCGTGACGCTGGGCGGCACCTTGCTGGTGTTCTCCCTGGTGCAGGGGCCGGAGTGGGGCTGGGCGGCGCCGTCGACCCTGGGCTGCATGGTCCTGGCGTTGGTGCTGCTCGGGTTGTTTGGGTGGGTCGAACACCGGGGCCGTGATCCGTTGATGCCGCTACGCTTGTTGGGCTATCGCGAGTTGCGCATGGCCATGGTGTTGACGGCGGTGTTCATGAGCAGCTTTGGCGTGCAGTACTACTTTCTGGCGGTTTACTACCAGCAGGTCTACGGCTACAGCGTGTTGCAGGCGGGGTTGGCGTTTTTGCCGGCGACGCTGGTGTGCACCGCGGGTATCTGGCTGGCGGAGCGTTCATTGGCGCGGCTGGGGTTGCGCAACACCCTGGTCAGCGGCCAGTTGGCGGGCGCGGTGGGTATCGCTTTGGTATGTGTGGCGTTGCCGACGGGGGCGGGGTTCTGGTCGTTGCTGCCGGGGATTTTCATCCTGAGTATTGGCCAGGGCATGACCTGGACGGCGATGTGGGTGGCCGCCGGGCTGGGCATCCGGCCGGGCGAGCAGGGCGTGGCGGCAGGCATGGCGTCCACCAGCCAGCAGATTGGCGGTGCGTTGGGGCTGGCGTTGCTGGTGTCGTTGGCGAACGCCGGTGGGTCGACGGGCGCGGCGCAGGCGGGCGGGATTGAACTGGCGTTGTGGTGGAGCGCGGCGATTGCCCTGGCAGGTGCGGTGCTGGCGTTGGCCCTTAAAGAACGAGCTCCAGCGTCGAATACGATTTCGGCAGCGACATAGTTCAACTGTAGGAGCTGGCTTGCTCGCGAAGGCGGTGGATCAGTCAATGCATTCAGTAGCTGACACACCGCATTCGCGAGCAAGCCCGCTCCCACAGGTTGATCGCATTTCAAGGCGGGATTTCAGCGCCCGAGCATCTTCACCCAGCGCGACGGCGGCATGCCGAAAGTGCTGCGGAACTGGCGGGTCATGTGGCTCTGGTCGGTGAAGCCGGCGGTCAGTGCCGCATCTACCAATGACTGGCCCTGGCCCAGCAGGCTGCGCACCAGGTCCAGGCGGCGCATGGTCAGGTAGCGATAGGGGCTGGTGCCGAACAACAAACGAAAATCCCGCGACAACGCCCAGCGGTCGCGGTTGGCGTATTCCGCCATTTCATCGAGGGTAATCGGCCGTCCCAGGGCACTGTGGATAAATTCCCGTGCGCGCTCGGCGGCCCGGTAGTCGAAGGTCTTGCGATTGACCGTGATGCCCGACGCGTTATTCAGCGCCTGGGCCAAGTCAAACATCGCGTCCTGTTCCTGCAGCGGGTCAATCGGGCAATCCAGGCTTTGCAGCAACACTTCACTGGCGCGGTACAGCCACGGGTCGCTGGACAATCCGCCGGGGATGAACGGTAACGGCTTGCCGCCGAGCACCTGCTGGATCAGCGCCGGCTCCACGTAAATCATCCGGTATTTGAAACCTTCCTCGCTGCCGGCCCAGCCGTCATGCACTTCATCGGGATGGATCACCATGGTCCGCCCCGGCAGGCTGTGGGTCATGCCGCCGCGATAGTGAAAGCTCTGCACACCGAACAGGGTACGGCCGATGGCATAGGTGTCGTGGCGATGGGGGTCGAAGCCAAACCCGGCAAAATACGCCTCGATGCGCTCCAGGCCACTGGCGTGGGGCGCGCGGTGCAGCCAGTCGATATTGGTCGCCATGATGAGTTGTCGCGCAAAGAGATGGAAATACGGTAACCCAGTCTGAATCCGCTGTCTGCCGGGGTCTTGTACGATTGTGCAGGGCGGGTACCGGGCATATGATCCTTATTCCTGCACTGCCCTCGGCGGAATCCCAAATGGAATTGTTCAATCCGGCCTACGCGGCTCCTCTGGTCTCGCTGGCCCTGCTCTGGACCGTCGCGGTCGTCACGCCCGGCCCGAACTTCTTCAACACCGCGCAACTGGCCGCCAGTTGTTCACGCCGCCATGGCGTGGTGGCGTCGGCTGGCGTGGCCACCGGCACCGTGATGTGGGGTCTGGCAGGCGGTTTGGGGATCAAGTCGCTGTTCACCGCAGCACCCATGTTGTACCTGGCGTTCAAGATCATCGGCGGCTGCTACCTGATTTACCTGGGGTTGAAACTGTTCCGGCGCTCGGCACCGTCGATGGCCCAGAACCTGTTGCCCGACGAACCTCGGCGTTCACTGTTCTCCGCCTGGCGCCTGGGTTTGCTGGGCAACCTGTCCAACCCCAAGGCGGCGCTGTTCGTCGCGACGATCTTTGCGTCCACCATGCCGCAGTCACCGTCGCCGACGCTGCTGACCCTGGCCGTGATCACCATGGCGACCTTGTCATTCAGTTGGTACTCCTGCGTGGCACTGGTGTTTTCCAGTGAGCGGATGGCCAACGTCTATGCCCGCTCGCGCAAGTGGCTGGACCGGTTTGCCGGTGGTTGTTATGTGCTGTTCGGGGCCACGCTGGTAGCGAATCGCTGACGGCTCATGGTAAGAAGCCTTACTTTCAAACGTGAGGCCGATCATGAGCAAGCTGCGGGTAGGGATTATTTTTGGTGGCCGTTCGGCCGAGCACGAAGTGTCGCTGCAATCGGCGCGCAACATCGTCGATGCACTGGACCGTTCGCGCTTCGAGCCGATCCTGATCGGCATCGACAAGGCTGGCCACTGGCACCTCAACGACACCACGGGCTTTCTGCTCAACGAAGAAAACCCGGCGCTGATCGCCCTCAATCAATCCAATCGTGAACTGGCCGTGGTGCCGGGCAAGGCCAGCCAGCAACTGGTGGAAACCGCCAGCCAGGCCTCGTTGGAACATGTCGATGTGATCTTCCCGATCGTCCACGGCACCCTCGGCGAAGACGGCTGCCTGCAAGGCCTGCTGCGCATGGCCGACTTGCCGTTTGTCGGCTCCGACGTGCTGGGCTCGGCCGTGTGCATGGACAAGGACATCAGCAAACGCCTGCTGCGCGATGCCGGGATTGCCGTGACGCCGTTCATTACCCTCAACCGTCGCACGGCGGCGCGAACCACCTTCGAACAAGCCCGGCAGAAACTCGGAGTGCCGATGTTCGTGAAACCGGCGAACCAGGGTTCATCCGTGGGCGTGAGCAAGGTGGGCAGCGAGGCTGAATATCATGCCGCCGTAGAACTGGCCCTCGGGTTTGATGAGAAGGTGTTGGTGGAGTCGGCGGTAAAAGGCCGGGAAATCGAATGCGCCGTGTTGGGTAACGAGAATCCCATCGCCAGCGGCTGTGGCGAGATCGTGGTGCGGGACGGTTTCTACTCCTACGACAGCAAATACATCGATGACCAGGCAGCCCAGGTGGTGGTGCCGGCGGATATCAGCGTTGAAGCCAGCGAGCGCATTCGTGCGTTGGCTATCGAAGCGTTTGAAACACTGGGCTGTGCCGGGCTGGCGCGGGTGGATGTGTTTCTGACGGATGAGGGTGAGGTGCTGATCAACGAGATCAACTCGTTGCCGGGCTTTACGCGCATCAGCATGTATCCGAAGCTGTGGCAGGCGGCTGGCATGAGCTACAGCGAGCTGGTGAGCCGGTTGATCGAGCTGGCGCTGGAGCGGCATGCGGGGCGTAAGGGGTTGAAGATCAGCCGGTGATTTTTACGGCGTTAGACTTGGGAGCGCCGATTACTTTTTCATGAGCGACTCCATTGTGGCGAGGGAGCTTGCTCCCGTTGGGCTGCGCAGCAGCCCTGAAACTGAGTTTGGTGCGCTTGCTGAAAAAACGCATCAGCTCATTCTGGGGGCGCTTCGCACCCCAGCGGGAGCAAGCTCCCTCGCCACAAATATGGTGTTGCCGGGGAGGTTGTATTCGGCCGCTTTATCGTTGCGTTTTTCGCGAAATCCACGAATACAACAACGTCTTGCGCTCCGTACTGTCATGGGTCCTTCGGCGGTAACTCGCAAATGCAGGCGAGGTGCAATACGTACACACCTCGCTCACCTCAACCTGCTCAGGTTTTATCCCTGCCGCCTCCAGCAAGATCAGCGCATACCGGCCCAAATCAAACCACGCACTCAACGCCTGCCTGGGTTCTGGCGGCTGAATTTCCGGTGCCAACAACGGCCCCGGCTGCTCAAACGTCCACGGCGCATTTCCATCCCGCCACAAATGCCCCTGGCTCGCCTGCAACTGCGCCACAAACTCGCCACTCACCTCATAACAACACGGCTTGATCGACGGCCCGATCGCAATCCGCAACTGGTCCAACGCCACTCCCTCGGCGGCAAACCGTTGCATGGCATTGGCGATGATCCCGCCTTGCAGCCCCTTCCAGCCGCCATGAATCGCCGCGAAAAATCCCCGCTCTCCGAGGCCATCAGCAACGGTAGGCAATCGGCGGTGATCACCGCAATCGGCTGCACATCCCGGCTGAAAACCCCGTCAGCCTCCACCGTGTTGGGCGTAAGCTCCGGGTGCCATTCAATGGTCGTGGCGCTGTGCACCTGCTTGCAGATGAACACCTCGTCGGGCCGCAATGGATCGTCAATCGTACAAAACCCATGGTCGACGCCAGCCAGGGCGCCGAGGTTATTTGCCTTGTGCACGCGCAGCTCTCCAGTGAGTCAATTCAATCCCCCAACGCTTCGCCTTCACGGCGTGGATCAGCCCCGCCGATCAACGACGCTTTGCCCTGCGCATCGCGCACCCGGACGATCGCCTGGGCGCCGCTGGTCATGTCGATTTCGCTCAGGGCGTGGCCCTTGTCCTTGAGCGCCTGTTTCAGCTGAGCACTGAACAACCCGGCTTCCAGCTCGGTCGCGCCGTTGCGGCTGCCGAAGTTGGGCAGGCCGACGGCCGCTTGCGGGTCGAGGTTCCAGTCGAGCATGGCCACCAGGGATTTGCTCACATATTCGATGATCTGCGAACCGCCCGGCGAACCCACCGTGGCCACCCACTCACCGCTCTGGCGATCAAACACCAGGGTCGGTGCCATCGACGAACGCGGGCGCTTGCCCGGCTCGATCCGGTTGGCCACCGGCTGGCCGTTCTCTTCGGGGATGAAGGAGAAGTCGGTCATCTGGTTATTCAGCAAAAAGCCCTGGACCATTACATGGGAACCGAATGCGGACTCCACCGTGGTGGTCATCGACACCGCACCACCCACGTCATCCACCGCCACCACTTGCGAGGTGGAAATGCGCAACGGCGAGCGATCCGGCGCGTAGGCCACTTCAATTCCCGCAGGCTTGCCCGGCTTGGCGACGCCCATGCTGCGCTCACCAATCAATGCGGCACGGCCGGCCAGATAGTCCGGCGCGACCAGCCCGGCCACCGGCACCGGCACGTAGTCGGAATCCGCCACGTACTGGGCGCGGTCGGCATAGGCCAGGCGGTCGGCCTCGGCGATCAGGTGCACCGCTTCGGGCACCGGTTCCAGGCCGGCCGGGGAGTCGTTCTTCACCGGCTTCAACAGCCCAAGCGTCATACGCGGGTCGCGGGTTTCCAGGGCCTGCAACGTGCCGAGGATCTGCGCAATGGCGATCCCGCCCGACGACGGCGGCGGCATGCCGCAGACTTTCCAGCGTTTGTAGTCGGTGCACAACGGCGCCCGCTCAACTGCGCTGTAGCCCTTGAGGTCGGTCAGCGTCAGGCTGCCGGCGTTGCTGTTGCCTTGCACCTTGCGGGTGATTTCGTCGGCAATCGGGCCGTAGTACAGCGCGTCCGGCCCTTCCTTGGCGATGCGCTTGAACACGTTGGCCAGCGCCGGGTTTTTCAGCAGCGTACCGGTGGCCTTCGGGCTGCCGTCGGCATTCAGGAAGTACGCGGTCATTTCCGGCGAGCGGCTGATGTAGCGGTCAGCGGCAATCAGGCTGTGCAGGCGCGCAGAGATCGGGAAACCCTCTTCGGCCAGGCGAATGGCCGGCTCAAACAGTTTGGCCCATTGCAGGTGGCCGGTCTTTTTATGGGCCATTTCCAGGGCACGCAACACCCCCGGGGTGGCCACCGAACGCCCGCCAATCTGTGCCTGCGGGAACGACATCGGCGTGCCATCGGCGTTGAGGAACAACCGCTCGGTAGCGCCCGCCGGTGCGGTTTCGCGACCGTCGTAGGCGTGCACCTGCTTGCCGTCCCACAGCATGATGAACGCACCGCCGCCGATCCCGGAGGACTGCGGCTCCACCAGGGTCAGCACGGCCTGCATGGCAATCGCGGCGTCGATGGCCGAGCCGCCCTTGCGCAATATCTCGCGCCCGGCTTCGGCGGCCAGCGGGTTGGCGGCGGCGGCCATGTGGCGCTCGGCGTGGCGGGGGCTCATGTCGGTGCGATAGCCCGAGCCGAGCTCCGGGGCGGGCGGCAGTTCCGGCGCGGTAGCGCTGTGGCAGGCGGCGAGGGTGAGGGCGGCGGTGATCAGCGAGAGGGTGAAAAGGCGTTGGCGGTGAAAAATCGAAAACACGCGATGACTCCGTTCATTTGAGAATGATCTGTTGTCCGTGGGGAGGGAATGTACCTCAGTGGTTTGCAGGTTGGGAGATTGATCTGTATTTAGTTGTGCGGTACAACTATATCCTTCGTCATTCGGGCAAGAGGTTTCCCCCCGTGAACCGTTCCAAGCCAGACCTTATCGATCAGATCCGCTGTGCCTCGCGTCTTATGGTGCGAGAGCTGGGCTTCATGCAGCCGAAGTTGGCGGCCAGCAGTTACCCACCGTCATCGGTGCACACGATTGTTGAAATCGGCGAGCGTGGCGCGCTGACAGCGGCTGAACTGGTCATGTTGCTGGGGCTGGAAAAGTCGTCGGTGAGCCGCATGGTGCGCAAGCTGGTCGAGGCGGGCGAGCTGGAAGAGTTTGCCAACGAGGACGATGCCCGTTCGAAAAAGCTGCGGCTCACCACACGAGGCCAGAAGACGTTACGCGACATCGAAACGTTTGCCCGGCGCCAGGTGGGCGAGGCGATTGGCGACTTGTCCAGCGAACAGCAACAGGCCGTCAGCCGCGGGCTCGATCAATACGCCGCAGCCCTGCAAACCCAACGTACTGGCGCCCGGCAGCCGAGGCACTACCGCATTGCCCATGGCTACCGGCCAGGCATCATCGGGCGTATCGCGCAGATCCACGCCGAGTACTACGCCCAGCATGCGAATTTTGGCCAGCCGTTTGAAAGCCTGGTGGCGGCGGACATGGCCGAGTTGATGGGGCGCCTGGCCAACCCGCGCAACCAAGTCTGGGCAGTGCTGGACGCAGAGCAGATCGTCGGTTCGATCGCGATTGATGGCGAGGGCGAAAACGGCGAGGCGATCCTGCGCTGCTTCATCCTCGACCCGTCGGCTCACGGCCAGGGCTTGGGTAAACGGTTGTTGCAAGAGGCGCTGGATTTCTGTGACGGGCACCGGTTCCCGGCGGTGCGGCTGTGGACGTTCAAGGGCCTGGATGTGGCGCGCAAGCTCTATGAAAACGCGGGCTTTGTGCTGGAGTCGGAACAGGAGGGGCAGCAGTGGGGCAAATCGGTGGTGGAGCAGTGTTTTGTGCGGCACGCTGTTTGACGCAACAGCGCCCCATGTCACGGGGCGCTGGCGCCTGGCCGGTTAGAAGTCCCAGCGCGTGGTGAGCATCACGTTGCGCGGGGTGCCGTAATAGGCCGTGTTATAGAAGCCGATGTTGGTGTAGTACTGCTTGTCGAATAGGTTGTTGACGTTCAGCGTCGCGGAAAGATGTTCGCTGACCTGATACTTGGCCATCGCGTCCACCACCCAATACGCTTCCTGCGAGAACTCTTCGTTTTGCGCCTTGGGCCGGTTGTACACCACTTGCCAGCTTCTGCTCTGCCAGCGCGCGCCGCCGCCGACGGTCAGGCGGTCCAGCGGGCCCTTGAGTTTGTACGAGGTGAAGAAACTGAGCTGGTCCTCCGGCTCCCAGGTCGAAGCCTTGTCGCCATGCTCATCCCGCAGGATCTTGTGGGTGTAGCCGGCCTGGGCCTGCCAGCCCGGCGCCAGCTCGCCGGACATCTCGGCCTCGAAACCCTTGGTTTTGGCCTTGATGCCTTTCTCGGCATACCCGAGGGATGGGTTGGTCGGCGCGGCGTTGTATTCGGCGTCCGGCTCCGCACGGTTGGTTTCGTGCACTTCGAAGTAGGCCATGCTGGTGTTGAGCCGGCCCTCGAAGAACTCACCCTTGAGGCCGGTCTCGTAGTTCTTGCCTTCATCCGGTTCCAGCAATTTGTTGTTGCGGTCGCGGCTGTAGGTCGTCGGCATGAAGATGTCGGTGTAGCTGGCATACGCGGTGAAGTTGTCGTTCAGGTCGTAGGTGACCCCGGCGTAGGGCACCAGCTTGCCGGTCTCGGTGGAGTCGTCTTCGCCACGCAATTTGTAGTTGGCCACGCGGCTGCCGAGGAACAGGTTCAGGTCATCCATGAGGTTGAAACGTGCGGCCATATAGCCTGCGGATTGGCGGGTCGTGGCATCGATGATCCGTGTCGGTTCACCCCAGTTCGGCTCCGGAGCGTTGCCATCGAAGTTCCAGAAATCGATCTCGTTGTTGCCCACATAAGTGGGGGCGCCGTAGTCCTTTCCGGTCCAGTGGGAGTTCGAGGCCGACGCGCCAATCACCAATTCATGGGTACGGCCCAGCAGGCTGAACGGACCGCTGGCGTAGACATCGCCCGAGTCGGCGCGGGTGTTGCCGGTGAACTTGTTCGCGTACAGGGACGACAGTCCGGTGGCGGGGAACGGGCCACTCATGATCGAGCCCAGGGGCGCGTCGTAGCCCATGAGTTGGTGGGTGTATTGGCCCTTGATCACCCAGCCATTGTCGAAGTTGTGTTCCAGGGTGGAGAACACGCTGCGGGAGTACTGCTCCCAGCGGCTCCACTTGGCGCCGTTGTTGTAGGAGCGTTTTACATCGATGCGGTTGCCGTTGCGATCGAACAGCGCACGGCTGCCGGACCAGCCCGAGCCTTGCGGGTCGCTGTCCAGGTAATCGAAACCGACGGTGAGCAGGGTGTCGTCGGTCAGGTCGGCTTCCAGCGTGCCGAAATACACATTGGTGCTGCGCTGGTAGTGGTCCATGAACGAGTGCTTGTCCTGGTACGCCGCCACCGCACGCCCGCGCACGTTGCCGCTGTCGGTCAGCGGGCCACTCACGTCGATCTGGGAACGATAGTTGTCCCAGCTGCCGGCGCCGAGTTCGACGCTGGCCTTGAAGTCCCGCGTGGGCTTTTTGCGGATCAGGTTGATCGTCGCGCCAGGGGCGCCGGCGCCGGTCAGCAGTCCGGTGGCACCCTTGAGGATTTCCACGCGGTCATAGATCGCCATGTCGCTGAGGGTCTGGCTGGACGAGTAGGCGGAGTTGCGCAGGGTCGGGATGCCGTCGTACTGGAAGTTTTCCACCGAGAAGCCGCGGGCGTAGTAATTGTTACGCTCGCTGTCGAAGGTCGACACGGTGATGCCCGGTGTATGGCGCATCACGTCGTCGATCGAAGTGAGCGCGAAGTCATCCATATGCTGGCGCGTGATCACGGTGATCGACTGCGGGGTTTCCCGTGGGGTCAGCACCATGCGCGTGGCGGTGGCGATGGTGCCCGGGGTGTAGGAACCGCTGCCCTCAGTGATGGTGCCCAACTGATTCGCGGTGATCTCTGTGGCACCCAGCGACAGCGCGCCGCCGGCCACCGGCAGGCTTTCCAACTGGTAGCCATCGGCATTGCCGCGTGCTGCGAAGCCGGTGCCGGCCAGCACCTGCGCGAACCCGTCCTCCACGTTGTAGCTGCCGCGCACGCCGGGGCTGTCCAACCCGGCCACTTGTTGCGACAGGAACGAGATCGGCACGCCGGCGGCCTGGGCGTAACGCGTCAGCACGTCACCGAGTTTTCCGGGGGCGATGTCGAACGCCTGTACCTGCTGCTGCGCGTAGGCCAGGCCCGGCACCGCCAGGGGCAGGCAGCCAAGCAACAGTCGACTGGCCAGCAACAGGCCGCCGCGTGTGGGGGTTGAAGACATGTTATCGGTGCTCCTTTGGATGTTGGCCAAGGAAAGGACGCGGCAAAACCGAAAACACGCAACGGTGCGTAAGAATTATCCGGCGGGGGATTTCAGGCGCACACGTGTGAGCCACGGGGTGTAGGTGTTGACTTCAATCGGCAGGGTGCGTGTGAGCAGGCGCAATGCGCGGTCGCTGTCGTCCGTCGGCAGCATCACCGTCACCCGAATGCCTTGCAGCGCCTGGCGATCGAACATCAGCACACCCGGGCGATGCCGCGCCAGGCGCTCAAGTACATCCGCCAGCGGCTCGTCGTTGGCCAGCAACTGGTGGGCCGTCCAGGCTTGCTGCTGCGCTTGCACATCAACGCTTTTCGGCGTGCCGGGCCCGCTTGCATCCAGGCGCACCTGCTCGCCGGGGCCGAGGGTAATCGTATGCCCGGCACTGTCGATGCGGGTCGAGGATTCGAGCATCTTGACCACGGTGGCGGTGTCGCTGAGTTCGACGATAAAACGCGTGCCCAGGGCGCGAATGCTGCCCTGCGGGGTGTCGACATAAAACGGGCGCTGGGTGTCCTTGGCCACTGTTACCAGAATCTCACCATGCAGCAGTTGCACGCGGCGCTGGCTGGCGTCCAGGTGCAGGTTCACCGCAGAGCTGCCTTCCAGTTGCAGGTCGCTGCCGTCGGCCAGCAGCGTCTGGCGCCATTGGCCACGGTCGGTGCTCAGGTCGGCGAACAGATAGCCACGTTGCTCGTACTGGTACGCCGGCACCCCCGCGAGCAGCAGGGCCAGGGCGAGACACTTGACCAGCGTTGCCCCTTGGCGAGGCTGCCGGGCCCGGCGCAATGCGGCACGGGCCGGGGCTTGTTTGAGAGGCAGCAAGTGGCCCTGAAGGCGGGCAATGGCTTGCGGGTGCTGCGGGTCGGCGGCCAGCCAGGTGCGAAACGCCTGTTCGCTGGCGTCGTTGCCTTCGTGATCCAGCCGCACCAGCCATTCGGCAGCCTGGCGCAGCACTGCGTGGGGCAGAGGCTGGTTCATGGCTGGGCGCACGCATCACACGCCAGCAAGGCTTCCACCAGATCGTTCTGTACCGTGCGCACCGAGACCCCGAGGCGCTGGGCGATTTGCGCCTGGTCCAGGCCTTCGAGGTAACGCAGGATGAAGGTGTCGCGTATCCGCTTGTTCATGCGCGCCAAGGCCCGATCAATCGCTTCAAGCATTTGCGCGGCTTGCAGGATCTGCTCCGGCGAAGGCGCCTGTTCAAGGTACGCGGCGCAGCGTTCGAGCTCTTCGCGGTAGGCCTGTTCCAGGCGTCGGCGGCGGCCATTGTCCATCAGCAACCGGCGCGCGATGGTGGCCAGATAAGCCCGTGGCTCACCCGGCGCCACGTAAGTACCCGATGCCAGCAAGCGTACGAAAGTGTCTTGCGCCACGTCGGCCGCCTGATGGGAGCAATGCACGCGACGCCGCAACCAGGTCAACAACCAGCCGTGGTAGCCGCGGTACAGCGCATCGAGCGTAGGAGCGTCGGTGGGCGAAGACAGCTTCATGAGAGAGAGTCGTAAGTGAGAATTAATCCCATTCTAGTGGTTTAAAACTTCGGGCTGCAATAGACGGTCGCTTGCCGGATTGATCAGTGCCGTTAACACATGGTCCGCCCAGACCCCGTTGATCCTCAGATACGCCCGCGCCTCGCCCTCTTTTTCAAACCCCAGCCGTGCCAGCAGGCGCGCACTGCGCTCATTCTCTGGGCGGTAGTTGGCCATGATTCGGTGCAGCTGCATTTCATCGAATACATGGGCAATCGCCGCCGTCAGCGCTTCGTGCATCAAGCCTTGGCCTTGGGCGGATTCAGCCAGGGCATAACCCAAGTGACAGGCCTGAAACGCACCGCGCACGATGTTGCTGAAGTTGCAGGCGCCGATGATTTGGTCCTGGCTGAATATCAGCAGGTGCAACGCTTCGCCGCTGGCGGTTTTGTCGGCCATGTCGTGGAGGCGTTCGGTGATGGCGTCCAGTTCAAAAAAGGCGTCGTCACGCGAAGGCTCCCAAGGCTGCAGAAAGGCGCGATTTTGCAGCAGGTACATTTGCAGGGCGCGAGCGTGGGAAGGGTGGGCGCCCAGCAGTAAGAGGCGGT
This sequence comes from Pseudomonas sp. G5001, assembly GCF_013385475.1. Lineage (NCBI taxonomy): Bacteria > Pseudomonadati > Pseudomonadota > Gammaproteobacteria > Pseudomonadales > Pseudomonadaceae > Pseudomonas > Pseudomonas sp. G5001. The sequence goes on along the minus strand of NZ_JACAPZ010000020.1, from coordinate 75,565 downwards.
CAGTGCTGATGCCGGTAGCGGGGAATGTCATGCGTCACCTTCTTGTGGTTTGCCAGCCGGGCTATCCTGCCGCTTCAGTCGTACAGAATCCAGCCAGGCTGGCATTCACATAATTCTTACCCGGGCACAGCTATGATGCTCGTCCTTATGCAATAAGCCTGACAGGGCGACCCATTATGAATGTGAGCATTCTCTACGCGTTGGCGGCGGCGGCGTTGTTCGGCGCCAGCACTCCGCTTGCCAAGCTCCTAGGGGTGGATACGCCGCCCATCCTGTTGGCAGGGCTGCTCTATCTGGGCAGCGGCCTGGGCCTGGCCATCGTTCGGTTTGCTCGCGACCACGGCTGGAAACGGCCCGGGCTTGCAGCCGGAGAGTGGCCCTGGTTGATGGGCGCCATCGTCTTTGGGGGCGTGCTTGCGCCAGTGGCGCTCATGTATGGCCTCACCCGTACCGCGGGCGCCACCGCATCGCTGATGCTCAATCTTGAGTCGGTGCTCACGGCCGTGCTGGCGTGGGTCGTGTTCAAAGAGAACGCAGATCGCCGCATCGTGATCGGCATGATCGCTATTGTTCTGGGCGGGATCGTTTTGTCATGGCCGCAGGGGACGGCGACGGCTCATGATTGGACGGGGCCGCTGGCCGTGGCTTTCGCCTGTTTTTGTTGGGCCATCGACAATAACCTGACCCGTAAGGTCTCTGCCTCGGATGCGCTGTTTATCGCCGGCAGCAAAGGCTTGGTGGCGGGTGTGGTCAATTGCTGTTTGGCGTTGGCCATCGGGTCGCAACTGCCAGCGGTGGCCACGCTCGGGTCAACCATGGTGGTTGGGCTGCTTGGGTATGGCGTGAGTCTGGTGCTGTTTGTGCTCGCTCTGCGCGGGCTTGGCAGCGCGCGCACCGGCGCCTATTTTTCCACGGCTCCCTTTCTGGGTGCGGTCATCTCGATCCTGATCCTGGGCGAGTCGGTTTCGCTGATGTTCTTGCTCGCTGCCGCCTTGATGGCCATCGGGGTGTGGATTCATCTGATGGAACATCATGCGCACGAGCATCAGCACGATCCCCTCACACACGGTCATCGCCATACACACGATGAGCACCACCAGCATGTGCATAACTTTGCGTGGGACGGTACCGAGCCACATAGTCATGCCCATGAGCACGCACCGATTCAGCATAGTCATGCGCATTTTCCCGATGTGCACCATCGGCATAAACACTGACGTCTGTGGGGCAATAGGGCGGTTTACTTTTCTTCAGGCATAAAAAAACGGCCTACCTTTCGGTAAGCCGTTTTTAGTACTTGGTGGCTACACAGGGACTTGAACCCCGGACCCCAGCATTATGAATGCTATGCTCTAACCAACTGAGCTATGTAGCCAAGTGGCGCGCATTATTCGCGGAGAACGGGAATGCGTCAAGCGCTTTTTTTGAAAATTTATCTACGCTATCAACTGTTTAACGGGAAACACCGGGTTTGGTGACGAGCGGTTGGGGTTTGCGCAGGTCCCAAGGCAGCGAAGATCAAAAGGTGGGAGCGGGCTTGCTCGCGAATGCGGTGTGTCAGTCAGCAGAGGTATTGGCTGGTCCACCGCCTTCGCGAGCAAGCCCGCTCCCACATTTGATCTGCGGTGTTCTGGCGTTCGCGCGTCAGGTTTTGCGCGGGTGCAGGCACTCTATCGAGCGGTCGACCATGGCCTTGGCGATTTCCAGCAGGTGCCACACGGCGAGGACTTTCGCACGCTCGGGGCTTTGCAGTTGTTCGCCACAGTCGAGCGCGGTGGCCGAGGCGCTGTGCAGCAGGTCGGCAGTGAAGAGCAGGGAGTCTTCGAAGCTGATGTCGTCGCTGATGGCGTAGAAGTTTGTCGAGGGTTGCGGCGGGTCGGTGGGCAAGTAGTGGTCGAGCGCTCGGGTGAAGGCGGCGCGGTCTTTGGCCTGGTCACGGGGTGGATCGGGGACAATTTTAAACATGGCATAGCTCCTGATTAACTTGGAGCCGTACCGCTCGCGACTAAACGAAGGGTGGCGGCTGTACGCAGGTTAGTCGACCGGCTAATCAGGAAAACCCGGCGCACCCGAAGGTGCCCTGCGCACAGCCACCATGAAACCTCATGGGAGCATGCGCCTGATATAAGTCCGGGCGACTAAACCCGATCACTGAAAACCAGCGACGGACCGAAGACTAGCCACCGACTCCCCCAGGCACAAGGCCGAAAGATTCTCTAGGAAACGTCCCGCAAATTAAAGGGATTCATCTTGCTGGCCCTTTACAAACCATGACCGCTGCATCGATTCATCTACTCGTTAGCCTGCTAACGGGATAGCCTTCCTGCACCCAAAAGTGGCACATTGTCGCACCTGCACCTGTGCATCCATCTGCTGTACGGAAAACCTCCCATGGCTCTGAGCAATTCCCAGCCCTCCGTGGCTACGACGCCTGCCGCCGGGCAAACCAGCCCGTTGGTGATGCGTGTAATCGGCGCGGTGGCGCTGGCGCATTTGATCAATGACTTGATCCAGTCGGTACTGCCCTCGATCTACCCGATGCTCAAGGCCAATTACGGCCTGACGTTCACCCAGGTCGGCCTGATCACCCTCACGTTCCAGCTCACCGCGTCCCTGCTGCAGCCGTGGGTCGGTTATTACACCGACCGTCATCCCAAGCCGTACCTGTTGCCCTGCGGGATGATCTGCACGCTGGTGGGCATCCTGATGATGTCCCAAGTGGGCAGCTTCCCGCTGATCCTGCTGGCGGCGGGGCTGATTGGTATCGGCTCGTCGACCTTCCACCCGGAAGCCTCCCGCGTGGCGCGCCTGGCCTCGGGCGGGCGTTATGGTTTGGCGCAGTCGACGTTCCAAGTGGGCGGTAATGCCGGCTCGGCCTTCGGCCCGTTGCTGGCGGCGGTGATCATCATTCCGTTCGGCCAGGGCAATGTGGCCTGGTTCGGCCTGTTCGCGGTGTTTGCGTTGTTTGTGCTGTATGCGATCAGCCGCTGGTACGCCCACCACTTGAACCTGTTCAAGCTCAAGCAAGGCCAGGCGGCCACTCACGGCCTGTCCAAGGGCCGGGTGCTGAGCGCGCTGGTGGTGCTGGGGCTGCTGGTGTTTTCCAAGTACTTCTACATGGCCAGTTTCACCAGTTACTTCACCTTCTACCTGATCGAGAAGTTCGACCTGTCGGTGGCCAGTTCACAGCTGCATCTGTTCCTGTTCCTCGGCGCGGTGGCGGCGGGCACGTTCTTTGGCGGGCCGATTGGCGACAAGATCGGCCGTAAGGCAGTGATCTGGTTTTCGATCCTCGGCGTGGCGCCGTTCACCCTGATTCTGCCCCATGTGGACCTGTTCTGGACCAGCATCCTGAGCGTGGTGATCGGCTTTATCCTGGCCTCGGCGTTCTCGGCAATTGTGGTGTATGCGCAAGAGTTGGTGCCGGGCAATGTGGGGATGATCGCCGGGGTGTTCTTCGGTTTGATGTTCGGTTTTGGCGGGATTGGTGCGGCGCTGCTGGGGCACCTGGCAGACATCCACGGCATCGAGTACGTGTACACGCTGTGCTCGTTCCTGCCGCTGTTCGGGGTGTTGGCGATTCTGTTGCCGCGTACCAAAAAGGCCTGATACCAGATCAATCGAGTCGGGCAGATATCCCTGCTGCCCAACGCTTGCGTCAAACGGGTAAATCAACTGCTCCTGCAAAGGGTGTCGGCGTTGCGCCGGTGCCCTGATTTACGCCTACAGCGGGTTGTAGGTGGCCCGCTTCAGGTGTTCGCGCGCCCGGGACAAACGTGAGCGCACGGTGCCAATGGGGATGTCCATGGCGTCGGCGGTGTCCTGGTAGCTGCCGTCGGTCTCCAGTGAGGCGTACAGCGTTTTACGCATTTCCAGCGGCAAATCCGTGATCGCCCGCAGGGTTCTTTCGAGCTTGCGGTTGACCTCGAACTGCCAGTCCAGGTTGTTGTTGTCTTCCTGCCCATGCCACAGCGCCTCATCGAACTCGCAATGCACCGGCTTGGCATACATGCGCCGAAAGTGATTGCGGATCAGGTTCTGGGCAATCCCGCACATCCACGTGCTGATGGTGGCCTGGCCGCTGAAGCGGTCTCGGCTGCGCCAGGCTTCCAGGTACGTCAGTTGCAGAATATCGTCTGCATCTTCTGGGTTGAGTACGCGTTTATGAATGAAGCGCCGGAGTTTCTTGTGGTGGTCTTCCGACAGGTTCTGGATGGAGCGGTGCGGGTCAGGTGTAAGGTGAACTAAAACATCGATAGGGATATCCATGATTTTTTCCTCAGGGTAGACACGGTCGAAATGATTTCGACGGGAACCCTCTTAGCACTGCCTGTGCCAAGGGAAAAAAATTCACAACTAATTGATTTATATAAATAAATATCTTGTTTCCAGGCTTTTTTGTGCAAGGTTTTGCACAAGTGGCGACGGGCGCGTGCCGATCTTTTCACATGCCCGGTATCGTCGATAAACATGGAACCGTAACGGGATTGCCAGCCACACAAGGAAACGAAACTTCCTGTCCAGGCATCTCCATGAAACTTGATCCTTCTATTGATGTGCAAAAAAACCAGAGCCTGGATCAGCCTGTTCCAGCGAGTATTGATAACCCGCCAGTTCGCCAGGCACCCGCCGGGACGGCGGTCGACAATTTCGAGGCGCTGTTCGGCCTGGAGGTTGAACTCAACAGCAAGGCCTTGAGCCGGCGTATGTTGGGGCTGGGCGTGACGCCTGTGGCGCAGTTGACACAACTCTATGAGCAACTGGGCCATCCCGCTCAGGCAACACTGGCGACCATTGCGCGCTCCATCAGGGTTCAACTGTTGCTCAAGCCCAGCCTCGAGAAGTTGCTGGAGCTGACAGGAAACGACCCGGCCCGTACGTTTGTCGTACTCAAGCAGGTGGCTGCGCAGGCACAAGCTGAAGCGCGTACCTCCGAGGCGGCGCTGGCCAGCGATGCCCTGGCGCGGCTGGAGGTCCGCTTCAAGCCGCAGATCCAGGCCGGCCTGAACATCGCGCAGGCTTTGCAGGCAAGCAGTGACGACCCGAGTTTGCGGCAGGCGGTACGCAGTGTGTATTACGCCAGCGTGGTCGCCCGGCAATCGCTCGCCAGCATGATGCAGGCGCTGTTGGGGTTGTTCGGTGGCGATGAGTTTGGCCGCGGGTTGAAATTGATGCGTCGGGCCCTGGCAGACGACATTGCGGCGTATTGCCCTTCGCTCCCCACCGCCCAACTGCGCACCTTGCTGTTGGGGTTGAGCAGTTGTGGCCAACTGGGCAGTGTGCTGGCCAGCTGCCGTGACTTGATCGATCGGCTGGCCGTATTGCACCCCGAAATTGATCGGGACACCGTAGCGCTGCTGCAGCGCATTCTCGGTTACGCGGGCACGGGCATCGCGTCTGCCGAAGTCCAGCGCCTGGCCTGCGAGTTGGGTGGGCCGGCATCATCCGTCCAGATTGTTTCGCTCAATGCCCTTTACCCCGTGCTCGGGAGCCTGCCCCTGGCGTTGTGGCGCGACAGCAAGGGCCGCCAGGAAGCGTTGCACAATTTCATGGTGGTAATGGATGAGTACGCTCGCATCGAACGAGGCTCCCGGCATGTCGGCGCGCTGCCGATAAACCACTCATGAGTGCGCTGCGGGCAGTCAACGCGATACTGCTCAAGGTTGCACAACGCGCCGAGGTGCTGGGTGCGGTCGTGATCCTGGGCATTGTGTTCATCTTTATCGTGCCGTTGCCGACCTGGCTGGTGGATATCCTGATTGCCGTCAACATTTGCATTTCGTGCCTGTTGATCGTGCTGGCGCTGTACCTGCCCGGGCCGCTGGCGTTTTCCTCGTTTCCGTCGATCCTGCTGTTGACCACCATGTTCCGCCTGGCGTTGTCGATTGCGACCACGCGCCTGATCCTGCTGGAGCAGGACGCCGGTGACATCGTGGAGGCCTTCGGCAACTTCGTGGTGGGGGGCAACCTGGCGGTGGGGTTGGTGATCTTCATGATCCTGACCATCGTCAACTTCCTGGTGATCACCAAGGGTTCGGAGCGTGTCGCCGAAGTGGCGGCGCGCTTCAGCCTGGATGCCATGCCCGGCAAGCAGATGTCCATCGACAGCGACTTGCGTGCCGGCCTGATCGATGGTGGACAGGCGCGCGACAAACGCGAGCAGTTGTCCCGTGAGAGCCAGCTGTTCGGGGCGATGGACGGGGCCATGAAGTTCGTCAAGGGCGATGCCGTGGCCGGGCTGATTATCGTGGTGATCAACTTGCTGGGCGGGTTCAGCACCGGCATGTTCCAGCATGGCATGAGCGCCGCCGACTCCATGGCGCTGTATTCGGTACTGACGATTGGCGATGGCCTGATTGCGCAGATTCCCGCACTGCTGATCTCCCTGACCGCCGGCATGATCATTACCCGTGTAGCACCGGCCGGGGCGAATAAAGGGGCCAATAACATGGGCGCCGAAATCGCCCGGCAAATGACCAGTGAGCCCAAGAGCTGGATCATTGCTTCGATCGGCATGCTGGCTTTTGCAGCGCTTCCGGGCATGCCGACGGTGGTCTTTATCCTCATTTCGCTGATGACGGGCTCGCTGGGTTATTACCTCATGCGTCAGCGTCAAAAGCAGGACGCGCCCGCAGATGCGGCGGCTGACGCCGTCCCGGCGGAGATAAACGGTGACGAAGACCTGCGCGCCTTTGATCCATCCCGGCCTTACTTGCTGCAGTTTTCATCGGGCCTGCAGGGCTCTGACCGAACAGCGCAAGTGGTTCATGGCATTCGCCAGGCCCGAAACCGCCTGGTTGCCCATATCGGCCTGACACTGCCGCCGTTTAACGTCGAGTTTATTCCCGCCTTATCCGACGATGAGTTTCGCTTTTGCGTGCACGAAGTCCCTGTGATCAAAGCTACTTTCGGTGATCGGGTAGCGGTGGAATCGGCGGCGCTGGGCGTCGAGCCACAAGCAGGTATCCAGGGTCTGGCGGAGCGAGACGAGCAAGACTGGTTATGGTTGGCGCCCGATGATCCGCTGCTCGACGATGCACAGCTTGAACGCCATACCGCCCATGACTTGATCATCGAGCGCATGACACGGGCGATGCTGCTCAGCGGGCCGCAGTTTCTCGGTATCCAGGAGTGCAAGTCGATTCTCAGCTGGCTCGAGTTCAACCAGCCGGAGCTGGTTCAGGAGCTGCAGCGGATCATGCCGCTTTCGCGCTTCTCTGCCGTGTTGCAGCGCCTGGCCAGCGAGGGCGTTCCGCTGCGGGCGGTGCGGTTGATTGTCGAGTCGTTGATCGAGTACGGCCAGCATGAGCGTGAAGCGGATGCCCTGGCCGACTATGCGCGAATCGCCCTCAAGTCGCAGATTCTGCACCAGTACAGCGAGGCTGATGGCCTGCACGCCTGGTTGTTGTCACCGCATACCGAGAATGTCCTGCGCGAGGCGCTGCGCCAGACCCAGACCGGGGTGTTCTTTTCCCTCGACAACGACAGCAGTGCGGCGCTGGTGAGCTTGCTCAAGCAAGCCTTTACCGTGCGGGCCAAGAGCAAAAGTGTGCTGCTGGTTGCGCAAGACTTGCGCAGCCCCCTGCGGACATTGCTTGTGGAAGAGTTCAACCATGTGCCGGTGTTGTCGTTTGCCGAGTTGGGCAGTTCGTCGAAGGTCAAGGTGCTGGGGCGGTTTGACCTGAGTCATGACGATCTGCTGCGTGGGGCCGTGGCATGAGTACTGTTTTGGCGATTGCGCATTGCCTTGAAACGGACGGTGCTGCGTGGGGCCGTTTGGTCCGTGCGGCCATGAGGGCCTGACAATGTTTGAGCTACGAGTACTCGATGGTATGCACCAGGGGGCGGCGCTGCCGTTGTTCGGCGAGCAATGGAGCATTGGTGCGCACCCTGACGCTGACCTGGCGCTATACGACCCGGGCATTGCCGAGCGTCATGTGCGATTGCAGTGTGTTGACCAGCGCTGGTCGGTGCAGGCCGAGGGAGGGGTGATGCAGGATGCCGCCGGCCTGATCCTGGCGCAGATTGCCGACCTGGCACTCAACACGACATTTTCGATTGGCAACGTTCGGCTCTGCGTCACCCGCGCCGACCAGCCCTGGCCCCAGCCGACGGTGACTGCCGAACAGGCGCCCACGCCTGCGGCAGAGCCCCTCGTGCCGCTGAAGCTTTCTTCAATTTCGAGCACGCAGCAGAAACGCTTGATCAGCCTGGTCGTCGTCGTTGCGGTCATCATCACCGCGCTGGGCATGACCACTAGCGGTGACCGCGAAGCCCAGGCGTCGTTGATGTCACCGGTGATCCGCAAGAACGAGCTGGCCTCACCTTTCGAGGTGCGCCAGCAGTTGCTCAGGATGCTCAGCGAGCGCGAATTGATCAACCGTATAAGCATCCAGTTGGTCAATGACCAGGTGCTGCTCGACGGCGATGTACTCCAGGAAGACATGGAGTTGGTATCGCGCATGCTCAGCCGGTTTGGCGAACAGTTCGATACCGCGGTGCCGGTGATGAGCCGGGTCAGGACTCGCGACGGAACGTTCCCTTTCAAGATTTTGCAGATTGTCGGCGGCCCCAACGGTCACGTGGTTCTGGAACAGGGGAACCGACTGTTTGTGGGGGATGAAGTGGACGGCTTGCGACTGGTGCTGATCGATAACACCAAAGTGGTGTTCGACGGTAAGCAACGCTTCGAGGTGCGCTGGTGAGCCGTGACCTGCAAGCCCGTCTTGAGGCCTGGGAGCAACGCCAGTCGAGTGCGCTGGTCAGCTTCGCGCCGGTGTCGGTGCGCGGTCGTATCCAGCGGGTGAACGGCATGTTGTTGCAATGCCGGCTGCCCCAGGCGCGCATCGGTGATTTGTGCCAGGTCGAAAAGTCCATCGGTGAATACATGCTGGCGGAGATCATCGGTTTCGACCAGCAGGATGCAGTGCTCAGTGCGTTGGGCAATCTTGAAGGCGTGCGCGTGGGTGCCAGTGTGCAACGCCTGGGGGTGCCACACCGGGTACGGGTCGGCGACGATTTGCTCGGCCAGGTGCTCGATGGATTTGGCCGGCCGATTGCGGGCGATGGCCCCAGCGCCTTTGTGGAGGCCGACATCGCAGAGGCGAGCACGGTGTTGTGCGAGGCGCCGTTGCCTACCGAACGCCCGAGGATCAGCCGGGCGTTGTCCACCGGCGTACGCTCGATTGATGGATTGATCACGCTGGGAGAAGGCCAGCGCGTCGGCCTGTTCGCCGGTGCGGGGTGCGGCAAGACCACCTTGTTGGCCGAGATCGCCCGAAACGTCGAGTGCGATGTGATCGTGTTCGGGTTGATTGGTGAGCGCGGACGCGAGCTGCGGGAATTTCTCGACCATGAGCTGGATGATCAGCTGCGCGCCAAGGCGGTGCTGGTGTGTGCCACCTCCGACCGCTCAAGCATGGAACGCGCCCGCGCAGCGTTCACTGCGACAGCGCTGGCCGAAGGGTTCCGGCGCAAGGGCCAGCGGGTACTGCTGCTGATTGACTCCCTGACCCGATTTGCCCGGGCCCAGCGTGAAATCGGCCTGGCCGCGGGCGAGCCCCTGGGCCGCGGCGGCTTGCCACCGTCGGTATACAGCCTGATGCCGCGCCTGGTGGAGCGGGCCGGGCTGACCCGTGACGGAGTGATTACCGCCATCTACACCGTGCTGATCGAGCAGGACTCGATGAACGATCCGGTAGCGGATGAAGTGCGCTCCCTGCTCGACGGCCACATCGTGTTGTCACGCAAGCTGGCCGAGCGTGGCCACTACCCGGCGGTGGATGTGCTGGGCAGCCTTTCGCGGATCTTGAGCAACGTCGCCACGCCCGAGCATATAAGGGCGGGCACCGCCTTGCGCCGCTTGTTGTCGGCGTACCAGCAGATCGAACTGATGCTCAAGTTGGGCGAGTACCAACCCGGCAGTGATGCCCTGACCGACCTGGCGGTGGACAGCCGCCAGGCCGTCGATGGCTTTCTGCGCCAGGACCTGCGTGAGCCGGCCGCGATGGCGATGACGCTGGACCAATTGATGGAGTTGACCACCGATGTCCCTTTCTGAAATCGATACCTTGCGGCGTTTGCGCAAGCATCGGGCTGACCGGGCGGAGCGCGCGCTGCGTGCCGCCAAAAGGCAACAGCAAGCGCTGCTGTTGCAGATCCGGCAGGCGGCGGATGCCCTTGAACAGACCCGGCTGGACGAAGCCCGGAAAACCGCTGAGTTGCTGAGCAAGCATCAAGGGCAAGTGATCTCGTTCCAGGACATCAAGTCCTGGAATGCCCAGGAGCGCACCTTGTCCGCCGACACTCGCCGCGAAGAAGGGCAGTTACATGAGCTGCACGGCCAGCGCGATGAGCAGTTGATCCACATCGACAGCGCGCAGAAGCAGGTTACCCAGTGCTTGCGCGAGGTTGAAAAACTCCAGGAACTGTCCCTTTTGTTGGGGCAGGAAGAAGCCGTGCAGGAAGAAACATGACGCAAGTTCCAGTGAACAGTCCTGAGCGCCCGCGTCCGGGCGAGCCTCGGGATGAACGTGAACCCGGCCCGGGGGCGATAGTGCCATGGGAGCACGGACGGTTATTTGCCCAGCTGTTTGGCAACGATGATGAAGGGGGCGGTTTCGGTTCCGCCCTACCGGGAACCCCTGCATCAAGTCATGCCGCGATGATCGCGGCCATGACCGAGCAGTTGGTACCGCGGATTCACGCCGCTGTTCAGTGGCCTTTGCACGCTGTGCTTTACCTGCCGAGCCTGGGGCGGATCAACGCCAGCGTGCGCCGCGAGCAAGGTACCTGGAACGTTGAGCTGGAGGCGCAGGAAGAGCGCACCGCGCGCTGGCTGCCTGGGGTGCGCCAGCACCTTGAGGACGGGCTGGCCGGCGCGTTGGCGCAGCCTGTCACCGTACACCTGGCACATGTGGACCCGGCATGATCATGCCGTTTTTAACCTTGCCGGTGGTCAGCGGCGCCAATGTCGCGGCGCGGCGCAGGCTGGGGCGCGGCTTGCGCATGGCGTTTCAGGTCGCGGGGCAGAACGGGGAACTGTTGATGGAACCGGGCCGTGCCCCCGCAGGCGTCAAGCCGCTGTTTTTCGAGAGCGCCTGCGGGGTGCTGGCTTTCGCCGAACCAGGGCCGCTGTTCAGCCTGCTGGGGGAGTGCCCGGTGACGCTGGCAGAGGCCGACAACGATCCAGACTCGTGGTTCTGGGAACTGTTCCAGCACCACCTGAGCCCGCAGGTGCGGGGGCTGTTTGGCTTCCTGCGGTTGCTGCCGGCGCCCAGGAAATTGAACTTCGGTTGTCGCTTCACGGTGACGCTGGGGAAGTCCAGGGTCGTGGGTTACCTGTGGCTGACTCCTGAGCGCTTGCTGGCACTGTGCGAGGCCGGTCCGTGGCAGTCGATAGCGGGGCCATTGCCGGCGTCGTTCCAGTTGGCAGTGGCGATGACCCTGGGCCGCCTGAAGCTATCCATCACGCAATTGAGCGGTGTCCGTGCCGGTGACGTGGTGATGCTTGAGCAACCCTTTTTCGATGTGCAGGGCAATGGTCACCTGTATGTCGGCAAGCACCGGCTGCAAGGGTGCATTGATGATGAATCCGGGCCGTTGTGCCTGACGCTTGTTTCGATCGAGGAAACGTCCGTGGACGAGGATTTTGCAACATCGCAGTACCCGGGGGATGAGCTGGATGAACCGGTAGTGGATGTCTTTGGCCACGAGCCTTTCGATGAGTTGAACATGGCCCTGACGGTACGTTGTGGCACCCTGAATCTGACCCTGGGCGAACTGCGCAATCTCGCCCCCGGTGCGGTGTTGGGCATTGCCGGGTACGCGCCGGGCATGGCCGGGCTTTATTACGGCGATAGGCCGATAGGGCAAGGGCAGTTGGTGGAAGTAGATGGGCGCCTTGGTTTGCAGTTGTCCCGCGTGATTTTTTCGCGATGACATTTCAGGGGGTCGACCCTCTTGTCCTGGCGCTGTTTTTAGGTTCGTTGTCGCTGATGCCAATGCTACTGATCATCTGCACATCGTTCTTGAAGATCGTGATTGTGCTGATGATCACCCGTAACGCCATCGGCGTGCAGCAGGTACCGCCGAGCATGGCCATCAACGGAATAGCGCTGGCTGCGACACTGTTCATCATGGCGCCCGTGGGGTACCAGATTGCCGAGAACGTCAAGGCCTCGCCCGTGGACACGAGTAGCGTGCAAAGCCTTCTGGAAACCGGGCAGGCGGCCATACAGCCGTTGCGTGCGTTCATGCTGCGCAACACCGATGCAGATGTGTTGACTCACCTGCTGGAAAACAGTGCGCGCATGTGGCCGCCTGAAATGGCGCAGAGCACCCAGCGCGAAGACTTGATCCTGCTGGTCCCGGCCTTCGTGCTGTCGCAACTGCAGGCGGGGTTCGAGATCGGCTTTCTGATCTACATTCCGTTCATCGTCATCGATTTGATTGTGTCCAACCTGCTGTTGGCCCTCGGTATGCAGATGGTCTCGCCCATGACCATTTCGCTGCCGCTCAAACTGCTGTTGTTCGTCATGGTTTCCGGGTGGTCGCGGCTGCTCGACAGCCTGTTCCTTTCTTACCTCTGAGTGCCCTATGGAACCGATCGTGCTGTTCAAGCAGGGCATGTTGCTGGTGGTGGTGCTGTCGGCGCCGCCGCTGATCGTGGCGGTGGTCGTCGGTGTGTTGACGTCGCTGGTGCAGGCCCTGATGCAGATACAGGACCAGACGCTGCCCTTTGGCATCAAGCTGGTTGCGGTGGGCATCACGCTGATTTTGACCGGTCGCTGGATTGGCGTGGAGCTGATCCAACTGATCAACCTGATGTTCGACATGATTGCCCGCTCGGCATTGAACTGAGGGCCTGCGTGTGCTGCTTTATCTTGAATTCCTGCCCAGCCTGCTCGTGGCCATGGCGCGCATTTATCCCTGTGCATTTCTGGTGCCTGCGTTTTGTTTCCAACATATACGCGGTATGCCCCGCCACATCATCGTGATGGTCATGGCGTTGATTCCGGCGCCCGGCATTCATGCCGTCCTGGCTGCCAAGGATTACTCCGCGCTGATGATCAGCGGGTTGGTACTCAAGGAAGCTGCCCTGGGGTTTTTGCTGGGGATTCTGTTGGCCATGCCGTTCTGGATGTTCGAGTCAGTGGGCGCACTGCTGGATAACCAGCGGGGGGCTTTGGCGGGTGGCCAACTCAACCCCTCGCTGGGGCCGGATGCGACGCCGATCGGGCACCTGTTCAAACAGTTGGTGATTTATTTGCTGATTGCCGTCCTGGGCTTGAGCGTGCTGACCCAAGTGATCTGGGACAGCTACCTGATCTGGCCGCCAACCGCCTGGTTGCCGCTGCCGGCGGTCAATGGGTTCAGTGTATTCATCGGGCTGCTGGGCGATACTTTTACCCACATGATGCTGTATGCCGCACCGTTTATTGCCGTGCTGCTGTTCCTGGAGTTCGGCTTCGCCTTGTTGGGCCTGTACAGCCCGCAATTGCAAGTCTCTACCCTGGCAACGCCGGTCAAGAGCCTGGCGGGGCTGGTTATCCTGCTGCTGTACTTCCCGCTGTTGCAGGACTTGATCGTCGGGCGCATGGCGCAGTTGGGAGACCTCAAGCATTCCCTCGGCCTGATGTTCAGGGGCTCGGGACATGAGTGATTCGGGTGAGAAAAAACACGCGGCCACGCCCAAGAAACTCAAGGATCAGCGCCAGAAAGGCCAGGTCGCCCAAAGCCAGGACGTCGGTAAGCTACTGGTGTTGACCGCCCTCAGCGAAATCGCGTTGTTCACCGCCGAAACCAGCATGCAGCGCTTCCAGCAGTTGCTGGTGATGCCCATGTCACGTTTCGGGCAGCCCTTTGTGCGGGCGCTGGAGGAAGTGCTGACGGAAGGCTTGATCGTGTTTTTTTCCTTCGCCTTGCTGATGGCCGGACTGGCGATCACGGTGAAGTTGATCAGCGGCTGGATTCAGTTCGGTTTCCTGTTTGCGCCGGAAAGCCTGAAGCTGAATTTCAGCCGTCTCAACCCACTCAGCCAGGTCAAGCAGATGTTCTCTGCCAAGTCAGTGACGAACCTGTTGATGGGGTTGGCCAAGGCGCTACTGCTTGCGCTGATTTTGTACGTGGTGATCAGTCCGTCACTAGGGGCCTTGATCAATCTGGCCACCAGCGACCTGCAGAGTTACATCCTCGCGCTGATCATCCTGTTTCGCCATCTGCTGCACGCTTGCCTGGGATTGCTGCTGGTCCTGGCATTGATCGACATGGCGCTGCAGAAGCACTTCTTTGCCAAGAGCATGCGCATGACTCAGGTCGAGGTGGTCAAGGAATACAAGGACATAGAGGGCGACCCTCACGTCAAAGGGCAGCGTCGCGCCCTGGCCCAACAGCTGGCCCAGGAGGAGCCGAAGGTCAAGTTGCCCAAGCTGGAGGAGGCCGACATGTTGGTGGTCAACCCGACGCACTTTGCGGTCGCGCTGTACTACCGGCCGGGCAAAACGCCGCTGCCGCTGCTGGTGGATAAAGGCACGGATGCCGAGGCCCGGAAACTGATAGACCAGGCCAAGGCGGCCGACGTGCCGGTGATCCAGTGTGTATGGCTCGCGCGCACGCTGTACGAGAAGAAGCTTGGGGCGAACATTCCCCGGGAGACGTTGCAGGCGGTAGCGTTCCTCTACCGCACCCTGCGTGAGCTCAATGACGAGGCCAAGCGTGAAACGCTGGAGTTTCCGGAGCTTAAGCAACGTTAACGGTAGCGGTGCACGTCCAGCATATCGAGGCAGCCCAGCGAAAGCAGCTTGCCGATGATCTCATCTGCCTCCTCTGCACCTGCCGGCAGCGCGTGCCAGATCACCAGGGCATCCTTGGCATCGAGACAGGCAAAGCAGCCGTCAAACGCCACCGCCTGTTCAAAAAGCCGCTCCAGTACCCGTTCCAACTGTCCGGCTTCCAGCGCTCCACGGTCGACCAGCAACGCAAGCCCGGGTTTACCACCGGCCTTTAACCGGCACACGCTTATGCCCGGGCCGAGGGACAGGTGGGCGTCCTTGCCGCCCACCAGGTTATCCAGGAATACCTGGCGAGACGACGTATCGTTCGGCCCCATGGAACTTACCGTTCCAGTGAGATCGTTTGATAGTCGGAGCGCTCGCCGGCAGGGCCCGATTCGACGCGCATCTGCGGCGGCCACCAGACCACCAGCTTATCGGCGCCCGATTGCGGGCGTGAACAGGAGTCGCCCTTGCACGTCGGCGTACAACCAACGATAAGCAGGGCCAGGCCGAGGAGGGTGAGTAGGCGTTTCATGGCGCGTTCTTCCGGGTGGGGGTGATCAGGGAGGGGCGGGACACACCGATGTGTTCATCTTTGACCACGGGCCGCATGGCGATAAATACCTCCGCCTCTTCTCCCGGCTTGAGCCAGGCACGTGGCCAGACGCTGACGGCCAGGGTCTGGGAGTTGCTGCATTCTCTTTCATCGATGCGCACGTTACGGTTGAACTGATTGCGTACCACCACCACGGCCACATTGAACTGCGGGCCTGCATACCATTGGCTGCGTTCGGTGTTCAGGGCCAATAGCTCGCGGGTGCTGCACAAGGTGTCCAGGCCCAGTGGCATGGGCGCGGCCTTGAAGGCCGTGGGTACTTGCCCGCTGACGAGGTGAGCCAGGGTGCTGGTGATGTCGCTGCGCTTGATCACCGGTTGATGCTCGGCATACCGCCGGGCCAATGGCTTGAGTGCGGCCTGCAGTTCGGCTTGATCCTCCTGGGGCAAGTAGCGTGAAGGATCAGCCTGATCGCCGATCACGCGCGGCGTCAGGATAAACAGGCGTTCGCGCCGGTTGTTCTGGCGCTCGGAGGAAGAAAACAGGGCCTTGCCCAGCAGCGGAATGTCTCCCAGCAGAGGGATCTTGCTTTGTTTGTCGGTGCTTTCAGTGACATGGAAGCCACCGACCACCAGCGAACGTTTTTCCGCCATGACCGCCTGGGTGCTGACTTTGCCGCGGCGTACATCGGGGCTGGTGCGCGCGGGGTTGGACTCGTCGAAGTTACCGTCCTCGATATCCACCACCAGGTGGATCTGGTGATTGCCGCGGGTAGTGATCACCCTCGGTACCACCTGGAAGCTGGTGCCGACCGTGATGGGCAGGATGGTTGCAGTCTCGGTGCCGGCGGTGAGGTATTGGGTGCGGTTGAAATCGATCACCGCCGGCTGGTTTTCCAAAGTAAGCACCGACGGGTTGGACACCATGGTCGCCAGGCCACGTTGCTCCAATGCGCGAATATCGGCGTTGAAACGATCACGGTGCTCGATCGACAGCTGTGATGAAGACCCGGGCGCCATGTTCACGCCACCCCGGAAACGGCTGTTTTGAAAACCCCATCTAATCCCGAATTCCCGCAGTTGAGTGCGCTCGATATCAAGAATGATCGCATCGATTTCCACCAGCTTGCGGGCTACGTCGAGCTGGCTGATCAGCTCACGGTACATCGCCTGGCGCTCCGGCAGGTCGTAGATCAGGATGGCGTTGTTGCGCACATCGGCTTCGACTCGGATTTTGCTGGTGGAGACCGGTGCCCGAGGGGTGAGTGACATGCCGGTGTCCGACGGCACCGGGTTCATCGCCTGGCCGAGCATTTGCCCCAGCATCGGGTTACTCAGGCGCGGAAATACCGGGGTTATGGGTGAGGGTTGGGCGGCAGAGGGAGGGCGTGGGCTCATGCCTGAAAGCGTCGAGGCCGTGCGAGGTTCCAGCAGCCCCCGCAGCATGCTGGCAACGCCTGGGATGGTCAGTTTCTCGCCGCGATAATCAATCTGGCGGTCCGCCGCATTGGCGAACTTCAGCGGGTAGCTGAGGACGCTCTGCTTTTCATCCGGGGACTTGCGCTGGCTGCTGAACTGCTTGATCTGTTCGATATAGCGCTTGGGCCCGGAGACCAGTACGACGCCGTCCTCAGGCAATTCGCCCCAGCCGAAGCGGCTATCGAGCAAGCCTATATCGGTGAGGGCCTGCTTGAGGTCGGCGATGGTCTCGGAGGAGACCTCCAGGCGTGCAGATTCCTGTTGGTCCAGGGTGCTGACGTACAGCGTGTTGTTGTACAGGTACCACTGGAAGCGGTGCTCTACGCCGAGCCTGTCGAGAAGCGATTGTGGGGTATTGGCGCGTATCTTGCCGTTGACGTTGCCTTCGAGGAGGCCGTCGATTTGCAGTTGGGTGCCGAAGGTCTGGGCGAAGTCTTCCAGCACATCCCGCAGGGGCTTGTGTTCGGCCTCATAGGCATAGGCGGTGTTTTTCCATTCGCTGGGGACGGCGGCCAGGGTGCTTTCCAGGGGCGCCAACAACCAGGGCATGAGGATCAGGTAGCGCCAACGGGCAGGCTTTACGGCGGCGGCAGGCGAATTGACGCGCAAGCGGATGTGCTTGTCGATCTTGTTAGGCATTGAGAATTCTCTGTTTTAGTGACGCAGCGACCGAAGCGAAGTAGGCCTAAGTTTCCGGGCTGGGCTGGCAAGGTGCGCAACAATGCCCCGCCAGGTATCACGCTGGTTCAGCAGGGTTTCGAGTTTGCCAAGCAGGTGGGGCAGGGCACAGTCGCCAGGGAGTTTTTGAAGCAGCCAAAGATGACCAGTCATTGCTTCCTGCGCCAAGGCACCCTGGAAATGCCTCAGACTTTCCAGTCCGAGGCGCATCCACGCCTCCAAGGCTCTTTTGTCGACCCGATGGTGGGTCAGTTGAACACTGATCAAAAAAGCTTGTTGGTCGCGCCGCACCTTGATTTCGTCATTATCTTCAAACAACGTGATCAGCGGTTCGCTGCTACTCAACCAACGACCGAGTAACGCTTCCACTCACTGTATGCCTTCGATAACGGTCTTGGCTGTTTCGCTCATGTAATTGGTGTAGGTGGAACTGGCTGATAACGTGGCCGCGAGGAAGACTTTTTCGTCATTCATTGCCGCCAGGGCTTCGTCGTTGTTCAATCCATCGCGTTCTATCTTTTCAAAGCGCTTTTGCGAATTTTCCAGTTGCCTGTAGAGATTCGCTTGCAGGCGATAATCAAAGCTCATTGGTTTTGCTCCAGAGGATGTTACGTCCTGTGTGGCTCGACGCGTGATTCCAGTTCCACGGGTATTTCGTTAAACGTCAGCGCTCGTTGAACCGCAGCCCCTGCGTGTTATTGGGTTGAACCCGACGTGCCGGAATTCCATAGCGTTTCCACCATCGAATCCCAGTCGATCCGAAATCCACCTTCGGGCGTTTCCAGAATGAGCATTTGAGGTGCGATGTTCTCCTCGGTGCGCAGTGTCCAGGGAAGGTCTGTGTGCCTGCTCAGCCACTGGTCTACGTTTTTACGGTCCAATGGATTGCAGAGCAAAGTGGCTTGGATTCGCGGGACCTGGGTGGCCAGTAATTGCTTTAGCAGGACGCTCAGGCGTTGGGGGGAGACTGTTTCCTCCAGTAGGTTACGAATGGCCAGGCTGGTGATGGAGGCGGCAATGGGTTCAATGTTGTCGCAGATAGCCTGGCGTTCAATCTCCCAGCGTTGCAACTGAGTGTTGGCGCGTTCCCAGAACTCACGGCAAGCATTTGCGTAAAGTATTTCGCGCTGCTCTTCGGCCTGGCGTAGTAGTTCGCGCGCTTCGGCTTTGGCGCGAATAAGTAATGTGCCCGCCTGAGCACAGTCGATAAGCATCTCTCGGGCAATCAGGGTTTGTGGCAGGTCCTGGCCTTTATTCAGCTCAATTTTACGTCGGCATAACATGCAGGTTGTTTGCTCCTGATCAGGGCCACGCGTGATCATTCGTGATGGCGGTAGCTCGCCAGATGACGGCTCGCCACAGAGTATCCAGCCGACCATGACGGTCGGGCAGGTTGGAATATCTCTCCAGGTCGACTACCCGTTTATTCGCAAAGCCAAGTCGTAGGCGTTGCCATACCGCAGGCTCAACCCAGGCGCGCAGGTACTGCAGAGGATCGTCTGTGTTCAGTACCCGTGAGTCCGCAGGGAGCGCTTTGGCAAGGCGCTGACACCAGAGGTATTCATCCTCCTCCAGCAAGTGGTCGCGTACAGGCTGGCAGACACTGCCGATCAGCGTCAGCATGCGGTCGCGTTGTGGTGGGGAGGCTTGCACCAGGTGCAGCAAGGCAGGGGAGGGTGAGGGTGGCAGGCAGGGGGTGATGGCCAGTGCGGTGCTCACTCGTTCATGCCGGCTGCGACATAGATCGGTCGAGGCGATATATGGTCTGAGGACCTCCCAGTCACACGCTGGCGTTTCCCATGGGCGGGCCCACCATCGAACCCACGCCAGCTGATTACTCATGAACAGACGGGTTTAGTGAGGCATGAGCCGGTACGACAGATGAGTCGTGTTGTTGATTCACCCCCCGCTTGCGCCAGATAAACGCGCCAGCCCCCGCAAGCGTCATTATGATGAGGAATGCGGTAAGACTCATGCGCCAGAAACCGAGATCGTTATCCTGAACCAGGAACGGACCAAAATAGGTCAGACGTTGCTGCTCCAGATACGCCGCGGCGGGGACAAACACTACGGTTAATTTTTGAGTGTTTTCTACAGCAGCTGCCATGCCGGGGATACTGCTGGCCACCATCCTGCGTACTCGGGGGCGGATATTATCAGGCTCAAGTCGTGGATCATGTTTGATGAACACCGAGGCTGATGCCGGTTGTACGGGTTCACCCGGGGCAATCCGTTCGGGGAGCACGACATGGACTCGAGCGACGATGACCCCGTCGATGTTCGACAAGGTTGCCTCCAGCTCCTGAGACAATGCATAGATATAGCGGGCACGTTCTTCCAGCGGTGTTGAGATAACGCCTTCTTTACGGAAGATATCGCCCAGGGTCGACCGGGCCAGTTTTGGCAGGCCAGCGGCCTCGAGCGTCCGGACCGCCCTGCTGATGTCCGACGCGTTGACGCGCACAACAACGCCGTCTTTGGCTGGCACTTTTTGGGCCCGGATTTGTTTATCCGCGAGTTCTGCAACAACCTCATTAGCCTCCTGTTCGGACAGTCGGCTATGGAGTTCTACTTTTTCACCGCAACCGGCCAGCAGCAATGCCAATGATAAAACTAATGGGGTGGTGATCCAGCGGAGCATGACTTACCTACTGAAGGTTGGTTATTTTCTCGCAACATTGCACGGTTTTGCTGATGACCTTGACTGACATGGACAGCTCCCGATGGGCGTCTGAAAGTGACTTGGCAATTTGATGCATTTCCGTTGATTTTTTATTAAGGCTCAGGTCACGCAAACCTTTGGTCGCACGTTTTGATAGCCTCGTTAAATGAGAAGACTGTTCGGATAGCGCGTTCGTACCGACCATTGAATTTTGGCTACCCGGGGAAGACGCGCGATCAACCAGGCTGGCTTGGAAAAAATTCATGTCGGAAGCAGAGGTATCAATACCTCGTGATTCAACCGTTCGTGAAACCGGGCGTTCTGTGAAGTCGTCAGCGAGCACGCGCATGTAAACCTCCGGCAAGACGCTAGGAACGTTCTTGTTGGTTTGGGAGTAATGTTGGTTTTTTTCGACGGTTCAGCATGAGCCATGCTAGCAAACGGGTTGCTTCCTCTATGTTTAATAGAGGAAGCAAAGGTTTAAAACCTTAGTTTGCCTATGTTTTCGAGTTCTTTTGTCATTATTTCGTTTTTAACCTCCTCTATTTTTAGTCGACGCATTTCAGCTTTTTTTGCCGCTTCGATATCGGAATTGTCTCCGCCACCAAGACTGCTGGCAGTAACCCGCTCGTTAACATCGATTTTACTCATAACATCACCTCTGAGTTGCTCGATTTAAATTTTTTGTTTGTTTGTGCGTTGATGCTTAACCACGAACGTAGACCCATCGTTGCCCGTCAGGCATATGAACCAAGCACATGGCTGGCCCGATCGGCGAAGTTGCTGATCATGTAGATGGCCTTTCCTTGAGTGGTTAAATGAAGATTTCAGTTCCAGAAAAACTGCTGGTCCTGGGTTTAACCTGTTCCGCCGAGTGATATATCCAGTTGTTTCATCCTGTAGTACAGCGTGCGCTTGGCAACCCCCAATTCCCCGGCTACTCCATCCACGTTGCCGCCGTGACGGCGCAGCGACTCTTCAATCAGCGATTTCTCGATTTGCTGTAGCCGCGCCTTGAGGTTCATCTCTATGTCCTGATGGTCCCTCATCGACTCTGAAAGCGGCGGAAGATCCAACACAAAGCGCTTGGCTGTCGAGCGCAGTTCGCGGACGTTGCCCGGCCAGGAATGGCATAGCAATTGTTGCAGCAGCGAGCTGGATGCCAGGGGTATCGGGTATTTAAAGTACTCGGCTTCCTGGCGGACGATGTTCAGGAACAAGGGGATAATCTGCTCGCGACGTTCGCGCAGGGGAGGGAGGCTGATGCTGATTACGTTCAGGCGAAAATACAGGTCGCGCCTGAACAATCCTTGCTCGACCATTTCGTGCAGCGAATGCTGGGCGGACGCGATAACGCGCATGTCCACCGGGATAAAGCGGGTGGAACCCAATCGTTCAACGCCCCGGGACTCCAGTACCCTCAGCAGTTTGGCTTGCAGGGTGAGGGGCATGCTGTCTATTTCGTCGAGGTACAAGGTACCCAAGTGTGCGGCTTCGACAAAGCCTGCCCGTGATTGCATCGCACCGGTGTAGGCGCCGCTGTTGACCCCGAACAGTTGGCTTTCCGCCAGGCTTTCGGGAATTGCAGCACAGTTGACGGCGACGAAGTTGCCTCGCCGGCCCGATAAGCGATGGATGCGTTGGGCCAGGGTATCTTTACCGGTGCCGGTTTCCCCCAGCAAAAGTATGTCGATGTTTAAAGCCGCAGTATTGTTGATAGTGGCTTCAATGGTTGGGCATTCAGTAAATGGATCATCCGTTTCAAACGTGCTTTGATAGGAGGCCGACATATCGCTGTTGCTCCTATTGTTTCTCATTGTTTTACTGAGGGGCTTCCCTGCTGATATGGATAAGTAGAACGGAATTTAGCTGATTTGTCATTCTGTCGGAGAGTGCGAAATAGACGTTTGTGATGTGTGAAAAACCAAAAAATCTTAAGTTAAATATTATCAAGTGGGCGCTCGCTCGTGATTGCCTGATAATGGGTCGGAATAATCTTAAACTCGGGGGTGTCAGGGAGGATTGGCGTATTTTTACGTATTGAGGGCTGTGGTTGTTTTATATGTTTGCCGTATTAAGATGTCAGGGGATATTTCAGAGTCGATCTTTGTAGAAAGTTGCAAACATCGCCCACAAAAAAGCCGATGCAGTGCATCGGCTTTTTGTTTTGCGGCATAGGCCGCAGGTAAAGCTTATACGTTGAAGCGGAAGTGCATCACGTCGCCATCCTTGACGATGTATTCCTTGCCTTCCAGGCGCCATTTACCGGCTTCCTTGGCACCGGCTTCACCCTTGAACTGGATGAAGTCGTTGTAGGCGATGACTTCGGCGCGGATGAAGCCTTTTTCGAAGTCGGTGTGGATCACGCCAGCCGCTTGCGGGGCAGTGGCACCGACCTTGACGGTCCAGGCGCGTACTTCTTCAACACCGGCGGTGAAGTAGGTCTGCAGGTGCAGCATTTCGTAGCCGGCACGGATCACGCGGTTCAGGCCAGGCTCTTCCAGGCCCAGGGCCTCGAGGAACATGTCTTTCTCTTCGCCGTCTTCCAGCTCGGCGATTTCCGCTTCGATCTTGTTGCACACTGGAACAACCATCGCGCCTTCTTCTTCGGCAATTGCCATGACCACGTCGAGCAGCGGGTTGTTCTCGAAACCGTCTTCAGCCACGTTGGCGATGTACATCACCGGCTTGGTAGTCAGCAGGTGGAAGCCCTTGATCACCGCCTTTTCGTCGGTGCTCATGTTCTTCATCAGGCTGCGTGCCGGCTTGCCCAGAGTGAAGTGGGCAATCAGTTGCTCCAGCAAGGCTTTCTGGACCACTGCGTCCTTGTCGCCGCCCTTGGCGTTACGCGTGACCTTTTGCAGTTGCTTCTCGCAGCTGTCGAGGTCGGCGAAGATCAGTTCCAGGTCGATGATCTCGATATCGCGTTTCGGGTCGACGCTGTTGGAGACGTGAATCACGTTCTCGTCTTCGAAGCAGCGGACCACGTGGGCGATGGCATCGGTCTCGCGGATGTTGGCGAGGAACTTGTTGCCCAGGCCTTCACCTTTCGACGCGCCGGCTACCAGGCCCGCGATGTCGACGAACTCCATGGTGGTCGGCAGGATGCGCTTTGGATTCACGATGGCCGCCAGGGCGTCCAGGCGTGTATCGGGCATCGGCACGATACCGGTGTTCGGTTCGATGGTGCAGAAGGGGAAGTTCTCCGCCGCAATACCGGATTTGGTCAGGGCGTTGAACAGGGTGGACTTGCCGACGTTAGGTAGGCCGACGATGCCGCAATTGAATCCCATGGTGTTTCCCCTCGGGTAAAGAGTCAGGCCTTCTGGCTGTGCAGGTTTTTCATCGCACGGTTCCATTCACCGGCGAAGATATCCGGCAGCACGCCGAGGGCAAAATCGATGCTGGCATCGAGTTTTTCCTGTTCGGCGCGTGGCGCACGACCCAGGACGAAATTTGAAACCATACTGGCAACGCCCGGGTGGCCAATGCCAAGCCGCAAGCGGTAGAACGTATTCTGATTGCCCAACTGCGCGATGATGTCGCGCAGGCCATTATGCCCGCCATGGCCGCCGCCTTGCTTGAGCTTGGCAACGCCGGGTGGCAGGTCTAGTTCGTCATGGGCCACCAGGATTTCTTCGGGTTTGATCCGGAAGAAGCCCGCAAGCGCCGCGACAGCCTGGCCGCTGCGGTTCATGTAGGTGGTGGGAATCAACAGACGAACATCCTGACCCTGATGCGAAAAGCGTCCGGTCAGGCCAAAATATTTGCGATCGGCCACAAGATTGACGCCTTGGGCGTGGGCGATACGCTCAACAAAAAGGGCCCCCGCGTTATGCCGGGTCTGTTCGTATTCGGCGCCTGGATTTCCCAGGCCAACGATCAGTTTAATGGCAGTCACGACAGGGGCCCTTCCTTTGGAGTTGTGGATAACATCGCCGTTGGTGCGGCGAAAGTGGACGACAAAAACTCATTAACCGTTAGAGGCCAACTTCGCATTCTCGCCCGCTTTCTCGCTACGTTCCGGTCCGCGATGTTTCCTCAAGCTCCGGCATTACAGAGTGAATTACTCTGCAGCGCCTTCTTCAGCTTCTGGTGCAACGCGCGGAGCGTGTACGTTTGCAACAGCTTTGTCGTCACCGTGAGCCAGTGCAACGAACTCAACGCCTTTAGGAGCCTTGAGGTCGGACAGGTGAACGATTGCGCCGATTTCCAGAGCCGACAGGTCGACTTCGATGAACTCAGGCAGGTCTTTCGGCAGGCAGGTCACTTCGATCTCGGCGATAACGTGCGAAACTTCGCCGCCTTTCTTGACCGGAGCTTCTTCACCAACGAAGTGCACAGGCACGATAGCGGTCAGTTTCTGACCAGCTACTACGCGTACGAAGTCAGCGTGCAGCACGTGGCCTTTAGCTGGGTGACGTTGCAGTGCCTTGATGATGACGTTCTGCTTGGTGCCGCCAACGTTCAGCTCGATGATGTGGCTGTAAGCCGCGTCGTTTTCGAGCAGTTTGGCGATTTCTTTAGCCAGCATGCTGATGGATTCAGGGGCTTTTTCGCCACCGTAAACTACAGCTGGAACCAGGCTTGCGAGACGACGCAGGCGGCGGCTCGCACCTTTCCCCAGGTCGGAACGCAGTTCAGCATTCAAAGTAAAATCGTTCATGTTGTATCTCCAAAATAACCACATTCGCCCTAGCGTTTGCGACCAGCGCTAAAGGCGATATGGGCAAAAAAGCCCCGCCCCAACAGAATGCTGGGGCGGGGCGCTTTTCGTCAGGTTGATGCCGCTAAGGTTTGACCCTTAACGGAACATCGCGCTGATCGATTCTTCGTTGCTGATGCGGCGAACCGCTTCGGCAACTACCGGTGCGATATCCAGTTGACGGATACGCGAACAGGCTTGAGCGGCAGCGGACAACGGGATGGTGTTAGTCACCACCAGTTCGTCCAGCATTGAGTTCTCGATGTTCTCGATCGCTCGGCCCGACAGCACAGGGTGTGTGCAGTAGGCGAAGACTTTTGCTGCACCGTGCTCTTTCAAGGCTTTCGCCGCGTGGCACAGGGTGCCGGCGGTGTCGACCATGTCATCAACCAGAATACAGGTACGCCCTTCGACATCACCGATGATATGCATCACTTCAGAGTGATTGGCTTTCTCGCGGCGTTTGTCGATGATCCCGAGATCCACGCCCAGGGATTTGGCAACAGCCCGTGCACGCACGACGCCACCAATGTCCGGGGACACGATCATCAGGTTTTCAAAGCGCTGGTCTTCGATGTCATCCACCAGGACGGGGGAGCCGTAGATGTTATCTACCGGAATATCGAAGAACCCCTGGATTTGGTCAGCGTGCAGGTCAACCGTGAGAACACGGTCGATACCTACCACGGTCAGCATGTCAGCAACGACTTTCGCGCTGATAGCCACACGTGCGGAACGCGGACGGCGATCCTGACGGGCATAACCAAAGTAAGGGATTACAGCTGTGATTCGAGTCGCTGAGGAGCGGCGGAAGGCATCAGCCATCACGACGAGTTCCATCAGGTTATCGTTGGTCGGAGCGCAAGTCGGCTGAATAATGAAGACATCTTTACCGCGGACGTTTTCATTGATCTCGGCTGTAATTTCGCCGTCGGAGAATTTACCGACAGAGATGTCACCGAGAGGGATATGCAGCTGACGTACAACACGCCGAGCCAGATCGGGGTTAGCATTCCCCGTAAAGACCATCATCTTGGACACGCGCAGTACCTAGAGGCTGAGGGTAACCTGGATGAGTATAGAAAATGGCAGGGGCGGCTGGATTCGAACCAACGCATGGCAGGATCAAAACCTGCTGCCTTACCGCTTGGCGACGCCCCTGTATCTGTTGCAACGAGTACCCAGTACTCGGTTCCTTTAGAGCAGACTTTGCAGCTTGCGATGCAACATCGAAACGTTGCTTCCCTTTGCTACAAACCCTGTAAGGGTCTCTGTAAGAAGGGCCGAGACTTTATCAGCTTCAGCTTTGCTTGGGAAGCCCCCAAACACACAACTTCCAGTTCCGGTTAATTTTGCTTCGGTAAAATTACCTAACAAATTCAAAGCGTTACGTACATCTGGATAACGCCTTGCTACAACCGGTAAGCAGTCATTTCGACTGTTTCCCTTGGGAACGGGGCGCACTTTAATGGGAGGAGAGTTACGTGTCAACAGTGGATCTGAAAAAATTTCTGCTGTACTTACAGATACTTGCGGAACAAGCACGACATACCACGGCTCTTCGGGGTCTACAGGGGTGAGTTTCTCCCCCACGCCTTCGGCAAAAGCGGCGTGCCCACGCACGAAAACCGGGACGTCCGCGCCCAGTGTCAGGCCCAGCGCCGCCAGGCGATCGTGGTCCCAACCCAGTTGCCACAAGTGATTCAGGCCGAGCAATGTCGTTGCGGCATTTGAGCTGCCGCCACCGATGCCGCCGCCCATGGGCAGGATTTTTTCGATCCAGATGTCGATGCCCAATGGGCAACCGGATTGTTCCTGGAGTTTTTTCGCGGCCTTCACAATCAGGTTGCTGTCGTGAGGTACGCCGTCGAATTCGGTGTGCAACTGGATCACGCCGTCATCGCGAACGGCGAAGGTCAGCTCATCGCCGTAGTCGAGAAACTGAAAAATCGTCTGCAACTCGTGATAGCCGTCTTCACGGCGACCAAGAATGTGCAGCATCAAATTCAGTTTGGCCGGGGAGGGCAGGGTCAGGCGTTGTTCGTTCATCTCACTGCCCCAGCTTGCGCGGTTGCCAGTCCTTGATCACCAGCGTGACGTCAAGGTCGGTGCCATGCAGCTTGATGCGCTCGGGCAGCCAGTAACCGTTCTGTTGCACATAGCTCAGGTATTCGACCTGCCAGCCATCCTGTTCCAGCGAAGCCAGGCGGCTGTCGCCATTGAGGCTCAGGCGGCTCTTGCTGTCTGGCGCAGGAAGACCGCGTACCCACCACACGAGGTGCGATACGGGGAGTTTCCAGCCCATCTGTTCTTCCAGCAGGGCTTCCGGCGTTGGCGCTTCATAGCGGCCCTGATTGGCCACTTCCAGGCTGACTTGCCCCGGCCGGCCGGTCAGGCGTGCCGCACCGCGGCCCAGCGGGCCAGACAGGCGAATGTCGTAATAGTCCTGGCGTTGCAGCCAGAACAAGGTGCCGCTGCCTGAATCTTTCGGGGCGCGAATGCCCACCTTGCCCTCGATCTGCCAACCATCAAGGCTGCTCAGTTGATCCTTGTGCTGCTGCCACTGCGCCGGGTTGCCCGGGCCTTCGACAGATTCACGGGTGCCAAGACCGGAACAGCCGGCAAGCAGGGCAATAAAGCTGAAAACGATAACGTGGCGCAAAAACATAAAGTTAAAGGGTCTCGGATCCGGTCAGGCGCTTGATGGTGCTGCGCAGGATTGGGCTTTCGGGCTGTTCCTTGAGGAACTTCTCCCAGATTTGTCGCGCTTCACGCTGCTTGCCATTGGCCCAGAGCACTTCGCCCAGGTGTGCGGCGACTTCCTGGTCGGGGAAGCGCTCCAGCGCCTGGCGCAACAAGCGTTCGGCTTCGTCCAGGTTGCCCAGGCGGTAATTCACCCAGCCGAGGCTGTCGAGTACGGCCGGGTCTTCCGGGTTGAGCTGGTGAGCTTTTTCAATCAGCTCCTTGGCTTCGGCGTAGCGCGTTGTACGGTCGGACAAGGTGTAACCCAGGGCGTTCAGTGCCATGGCATTGTCCGGGTCGCGCTTGATGATCAGGCGCAGGTCTTTTTCCATCTGCGCCAGGTCATTGCGTTTTTCCGCCTGCATGGCGCGGGTGTACAGCAGGTTCAAGTCGTCCGGATATTGCAGCAAGGCTTGCTGGAGGATTTTCCAGGCGCGATCGCCCTGCTTGTTGGCCGACAGGGTCTCGGCCTGGATCAGGTACAGCTGGATCGCGTAGTCCGGTTCGGCATCCCGTGCGGCAGCCAGGCGTTTTTCCGCCTCGTCGGTACGGCCGTTGTTCATCAGGATATCGGCCTGGCGCAGTTGCGCCGGCAGGTAGTCATTGCCGGCGCCGACCTGGGCGTATTCAAGCAATGCAGCCTGCGGGTCGTTACGCTCTTCAGCGATGCGGCCCAGGTTCAGGTGCGCCGAATCCACGTGGCTCTCGCGGGCGATCAGGTCTTCCAGGTAACCCTTGGCCTCATCCCAGGCCTTGGCTTCCAGGCACACCAGCGCCAGGGAGTAGCGCAATTCGTCATCGTCCGGGTATTGCTGCACGAGGTTGGCGAACTGCACCTTGGCGTCTTCCATGCGGTCCTGTTCAACCAGCATGCGGGCATAGGTCAGCAGCAGGCGTTTGTCGCCCGGGTACTTCTTGATGCTTTTTTCCAGCAGCGGAATCGCTTCCTTGCCGCGGTTGAGGTTTTGCAGCAGGCGGGCGCGCAGCAGGATCGGCGCGATCTCGCCCTCTTCCGGCGGGTGTTGCTCCAGCAGCTTCAGCGCAGCCTCGGGCTCATCATCCTGTTGCAACAACAGCGCCTTGCCGAAAATCAGCTGGCTGTTGTTCGGGTGTTTTTGCAGCAGGCGGTCGAAACTCTTCATCAGGCCGTTGCGGGTGTCCTGATCGGTGTCGGCGGCCGACAGCGCGAGGAAGTCAAAATGCGTGTCGCCCTTGGCCTGCAGGACCTTCTCCATATACACCATGGAGTCGTCATAGCGCCCGGCTCGGGCCAGTTGAATGGCCGCTGCCCGTTGCGCCTCGAGATCGTCCGGGGCGTTTTTCGCCCAGATCAGCGAGGAGTCCAGGGCCGCCTGATCGGCGCCCAGGTACTCGGCGATGCGAAACGCCCGCTCCGAAATCCCCGGATCCTGAGTATTGATGGCCTGGGTCACGTAGTTATCCAGGGCAATGTCGAAACGATTGCGCTGGCCGGCCAGCTCCGCGCTCAGCAGGCTGAAGATCGTCTCTTCACTGAACGAGGAATAAACCTTGGGCTTTTCAGGGGCGGGGGTGCTGTCTTCTACCGGCGGCGTACCGTCCGGCGACACGGGTGCCATGGCCTGGCAGCCGCTGAGAAAGACAAAAGCAAGGAGCAACGCGGAAGATCTATTCATATAGGAAGAGGACGACTAACCTGCGGTCGGATCATCATGACACAAGCCTTCGGCCAAACATAACCGTGTAGGAGCGAGCTTGCTCGCGAAGAACCAGAGGACAACGCGTTTTATCCCGTAAGCCAGCGTTATCGTTAACGACCATCGCGAGCAAGCTCGCTCCTACAGATGGCCTTTATAGGCGTAAGCTACTAGGACAATAGCCTACGGTGGTTGTTCTGAATCATTCGAAGTAGGACAATTGTCGGCTTCCCGACATCATCAGCGATATTGAATGGCCTTCCTTGCACTCGGTATTAACCACAAGACTGCTTCTGTAGACGTCCGCGAGCGCGTGGCTTTTACTCCCGAGCAGTTGGTTGAGGCCTTGCAGCAGCTCTGCCGGCTCACCGACAGTCGCGAAGCTGCGATCCTTTCGACCTGTAATCGCAGCGAGCTCTATATAGAGCAGGAACATCTTTCAGCGGATGTGGTGCTGCGCTGGCTGGCCGATTACCACCATTTGAGCCTCGATGAGCTGCGCCAAAGCTCATATGTGCACGAAGAGGATGCGGCAGTTCGTCACATGATGCGAGTCGCCTCCGGGCTGGATTCGCTGGTGTTGGGCGAGCCGCAGATTCTCGGCCAGATGAAGTCCGCCTACGCCGTGGCCCGCGAGGCCGGCACCATCGGCCCGCTGCTGGGGCGCCTGTTCCAGGCCACCTTCAACTCCGCCAAGCAGGTGCGCACCGACACCGCCATCGGTGAAAACCCGGTGTCCGTGGCGTTTGCCGCCGTCAGCCTGGCCAAACAGATTTTCAGTGACTTGCAGCGCAGCCAGGCCCTGCTGATCGGCGCCGGCGAGACCATCACCCTGGTCGCCCGCCACCTGCACGAGCTGGGCGTAAAGCGCATTGTCGTCGCCAACCGTACCCTGGAACGCGCCAGCATCCTGGCCGAGCAGTTCGGTGCCCACGCGGTGTTGCTCTCCGACATCCCGGCCGAGCTGGTGCGCAGCGACATCGTTATCAGTTCTACTGCCAGCCAGTTGCCGATCCTCGGCAAGGGCGCGGTGGAAAGCGCCCTGAAACTGCGCAAGCACAAGCCGATCTTCATGGTGGATATCGCCGTTCCCCGGGATATCGAGCCTGAAGTCGGCGAATTGGACGACGTTTACCTCTACAGCGTCGACGACCTGCACGAAGTGGTCGCCGAAAACCTGAAGAGTCGCCAGGGCGCTGCCCAGGCTGCCGAGGAAATGGTCAGCACCGGTGCCGACGATTTCATGGTGCGCCTGCGTGAACTGGCGGCAGTGGACGTGCTCAAGGCCTACCGTCAGCAAGGCGAACGCCTGCGGGACGAGGAATTGATCAAGGCCCAGCGTATGCTCGCCAACGGCAGCAGCGCCGAAGACGTGCTGATGCAGTTGGCGCGCGGCCTGACCAACAAATTGCTGCATGCTCCCAGTGTCCAGTTGAAAAAGCTTACCGCCGAAGGCCGCCTCGATGCGCTGGCCATGGCCCAGGAACTCTTTGCCCTCGGTGAGGGCGCGACAGAAAGCTCTTCGGATAAAAAACCGCAATGAAAGCGTCACTGCTCAATAAACTGGACGTCCTTCAGGACCGTTTCGAAGAACTGACCGCCTTGCTCGGCGATGGCGAGGTCATCTCCGATCAGACCAAGTTCCGCACCTATTCCAAGGAGTACGCGGAAGTTGAGCCGATCGTGGGCACCTATAAACAGTTGCTCAAGGTTCAGGCTGACCTCGAAGGCGCCCAGGCGCTGCTCAAGGACAGCGACCCGGACATGCGCGAAATGGCCGTTGAAGAAGTGCGAGAGGCCAAGGACAAGCTGATCGAACTGGAAAGCGACCTGCAACGCATGCTGTTGCCCAAGGATCCGAACGACGGGCGCAACGTATTCCTTGAAATCCGCGCCGGCACCGGCGGTGACGAAGCGGCGATTTTCTCCGGCGACCTTTTCCGCATGTATTCGCGCTATGCCGAGCGTCGCGGCTGGCGTGTGGAGATTTTGTCCGAGAACGAAGGCGAACACGGCGGCTATAAAGAAGTCATCGCCCGGGTTGAGGGCGAGAATGTCTACGGCAAACTGAAGTTCGAATCCGGCGTGCACCGCGTGCAGCGGGTGCCGGCCACGGAATCCCAGGGCCGTATCCACACCTCGGCGTGCACCGTGGCCGTGTTGCCCGAGCCCGACGAGCAGGAAGCCATCGAGATCAACCCCGCAGACCTGCGGGTCGACACCTACCGCTCATCGGGCGCCGGTGGCCAGCACGTCAACAAGACTGACTCGGCGATCCGTATCACTCACTTGCCTTCGGGCATCGTGGTGGAGTGCCAGGAAGAACGTTCCCAGCACAAGAACCGTGCGCGGGCCATGTCCTGGCTGTCGGCCAAGCTGAATGACCAGCAGACCAGCGCCGCCGCCAATGCGATTGCCAGCGAGCGTAAGCTGCTGGTGGGCTCGGGCGACCGTTCCGAGCGCATTCGTACCTACAACTTTGCCCAGGGCCGGGTCACCGACCACCGCGTCAACCTGACGCTGTACTCCCTGGACGAAATCCTCGCCGGTGGCGTCGATGCGGTAATCGAGCCGTTGTTGGCCGAATACCAGGCCGACCAGCTTGCGGCGATAGGTGAATAAATGACCATTATTGCCAGTTTGTTACGCGCCGCCGACCTGCCGGACTCGCCGACTGCGCGCCTGGACGTGGAATTGTTGCTGGCCGCTGCCTTGGGCAAGTCCCGCAGCTACCTGCACACCTGGCCGGAAAAAATCGTCAGCAGTGAACACGCGCTGACCTTTGCCGACTACCTGCAACGCCGCCGTGCCGGCGAGCCCGTGGCCTACATCCTCGGCCAGCAAGGCTTCTGGAAGCTCGACCTGGAAGTGGCACCGCACACGCTGATCCCGCGTCCGGAAACCGAGATGCTGGTGGAAGCCGCCCTGGAATTGCTGCCTGCCACACCGGCCAAGGTCCTGGACCTGGGCACCGGCAGCGGCGCGATTGCCCTGGCCCTGGCCAGCGAACGCCCGGCCTGGCAAGTGACGGCGGTCGACCGCGTGCTGGAAGCCGTGGCCCTGGCCGAACGCAACCGCCAGCGCCTGCACCTGAACAACGCCACGGTGCTGAACAGCCATTGGTTCAGTGCCCTCGAAGGCCACACTTACAACCTGATCATCAGCAACCCACCTTATATAGCCGACACCGACCCGCACCTGGTGGCCGGTGACGTGCGCTTTGAACCGGCCAGCGCGCTGGTATCCGGGCATGACGGCCTGGACGACCTGCGGCTGATCATCGCCCAGGCGCCTGCGCACCTCGACGCCGCGGGTTGGTTGTTGTTGGAACACGGTTACGACCAGGCGCCCGCCGTGCGCGACCTGCTGCAGGGGGAAGGCTTTGAAGAAGTCCACAGCCGCATCGACCTGGGCGGCCACGAACGCATCACGTTGGGACGCCGCCCGTGATGAACGACCAGGAGCTGTTGCGCTATAGCCGGCAGATTCTGTTGCAGCATGTCGACATCGAAGGCCAGTTGCGCCTGAAAAACAGCCGCGCGCTGATCGTCGGCCTGGGTGGCCTCGGTTCGCCAGTGGCGCTGTACCTGGCGGCGGCGGGTGTGGGTGAGCTGCATTTGGCGGATTTCGACACTGTCGACCTGACCAACCTGCAACGCCAGATCATTCACGACACCGACAGCGTCGGCCTGAGCAAGGTCGACTCGGCGATTCGCCGCCTGAGCGCGATCAATCCTGAAATACAGCTGGTTGCCCATCGCAGCGCGCTGGATGAGGATTCCCTCGCGGCCGCCGTTGCGGTGGTCGATGTGGTACTGGACTGCAGCGACAACTTCTCCACCCGCGAAGCAGTCAACGCTGCGTGTGTCGCTGCCGGCAAGCCTTTGGTGAGCGGTGCGGCGATTCGCCTCGAAGGCCAGCTGTCGGTGTTCGACCCTCGTCGCGCCGAAAGCCCCTGCTACCACTGTTTATACGGGCACGGCAGCGACGCCGAACTGACCTGCAGCGAAGCTGGTGTCATCGGCCCGCTGGTGGGTTTGGTCGGCAGCCTGCAAGCCCTGGAAGCCTTGAAATTGCTGGCCGGTTTCGGCGAGCCGCTGGTGGGGCGGCTGTTGTTGATCGACGCCCTGACCACGCGTTTTCGCGAGTTGCGGGTCAAGCGCGATCCCGGCTGCAGCGTCTGCGGTAGCCAACATGGTTAAGGATGCGCCGATTGGTGTGTTCGACTCCGGTGTCGGCGGCCTGTCGGTGCTGGACGAAATCCAGCGCCTGCTGCCCCATGAGTCGCTGCTGTACGTGGCGGATGGCGGGAATATCCCCTACGGCGAGAAAACCCCGGCGTTCATCCTCGATCGTTCGCGACAGGTGGCGGCGTTCTTCCGTGAGAAGGGCGCCAAAGCGTTTGTGATTGCCTGCAACACGGCGACCGTTGCGGCGGTTGCCGATTTGCGCCAGGACTATCCCGACTGGCCATTGGTGGGCATGGAACCGGCAGTCAAACCCGCGGCTGCCGCGACCCGCAGTGGCGTCGTCGGCGTGCTGGCGACCACCGGCACCCTGCAAAGCGCCAAGTTCGCCGCCTTGCTTGACCGCTTCGCCACCGATGTGCGGGTGATCACCCAACCCTGCCCGGGCCTGGTGGAGCTGATAGAAACCGGCGACCTGGACAGCCCGGCCCTGCGCCTGCTGTTGCAAGGCTACGTGGAGCCGCTGATTGCGGCCGGTTGCGACACCATCATCCTTGGCTGCACCCACTACCCGTTCCTCAAGCCCCTGCTCGCCGAGATGCTCCCGCCGACGATCATTTTGATCGACACCGGGGCGGCAGTAGCGCGTCAATTGCAGCGTCTTTTGAGTGATCGCGAACTGCTGGCCACTGGCAATCCGCCGCCTGTACAGTTCTGGACCAGCGGCGATCCGCAGCATCTAAGAAATATCCTACCGACCCTATGGAAATCTCCCGGAGTTGTGCGTAGTTTTGGCGTGTGAAAAAAACGTGAAATAACGCCTTTATCCGCTGAACTTCTGGCTATACGGCAGCTTCTATAGCAAGTTAGCCGGTACAAAATCATACAACTTCGTTCGGAAGGGATGTTTCTCTATGAAGCGCTTGTTCTGTTTGGCTGCGATTGCGGCCGCAATGTTGGGGCACTCTTTTTCCGCACAGGCGGCAGGCCTGGAACTTGGGGTGGGAAGTACGAGCGATTCGACCATGACCTATCGGTTGGGGCTGACCTCGGACTGGGATAAAAGCTGGTGGCAGACCGATACGGGGCGCGTGACCGGGTACTGGAGCGGCGCCTACACCTACTGGGACGGTGACAAGCGGGCCAGCGTCAGCAGCCTGTCGTTCTCACCCGTGTTTGTGTATGAGTTTGCCGGGGAGAGGGTGAAGCCGTACATCGAGGCCGGCGTGGGTGTGGCCGTGTTCTCCCGCACGCGGGTAGAAGACAACAATATCGGCCAGGCTTTCCAGTTTGAAGACCGGCTGGGCTTTGGCTTGCGCTTTGTCGGTGGCAGTGAAGTGGGGATTCGGGCCACCCATTACTCCAATGCCGGGATCAGCAGCAATAACGATGGTGTAGAGAGTTATTCGCTGCACTACACGCTGCCGTTGTAGTTTTTTAAGCACACTGCAAAACCATTGTGGGAGCGGGCTTGCTCGCGAAAGCGGTATATCAGCCACGAATCAGTTGACTGACACACCGCTTTCGCGAGCAAGCCCGCTCCCACATTGGCTACTCATTGGTTCCGAAATCAGCGATACACCGTCGCAATCCCCTGGCGCTCATCGATGCACTCCGGCGCGCCCATCTCGAATTCCCGGCAGATCAGCGGCCGCTTCTCGTAAATCGTGCACATCATCGTGTCGCGGTCCAGCGCCGCGCACCAGCCGTCATCCAGGCGCAGCATGACTTCGCCGCCCCAATCGTCGGTATCGATAAAGCGATCGGGCACGCCGGTGTCGGTGATCAGCATGACTTCCAGCTGGCAGCAGCACGCGGCGCAGGTGGAGCAGGTGACGGCAGGTTCGGCGATTTGGGTATGGGGGATGTTGGTCATAGGCGCGCAGTGTAAGGCAAGCGGCTCATAGGTGTGTGAAAGGCCTGACGGACGTCAATGCGCCAACTGCCTGGCGACCCAATGCAACAACGGAAAAATCATCCCCCAGAGTAACGCCAGGCCGATGACGGTCGGCACGGTGCCATAGCCGAAACTCACCCCGGCCAGTTGGCTGCCCGCGTAATAGGACAGCGGCCCGCCCACCGCCCCCAACAAACTCGCACGCCACCAGGGCTGCGCGCTCCAGGCCAGGCAATGGCGCAGCGTGGTCGCCAGCAATGCCCACAACAGGATCAGCCACAATGGTGCCAACGGTCCGGGCAGGCTGAAATGAAACACGCCGAATGCTCGTAGCACGGTGTCGATCACGGTGCCCAACAAGGTGACGGCAAGAATCACCTGGCCTTCCGCTGACCACGAACTTATCCACAGCAGGTGGATTACCAGCACCGCCAACCCCACCAACAGCCACAGACTGTCGCCGCCCAGCACACAGGCAAACCAGCCGCACTGGAACAGCACGGCATTTGCCAGTGGTTTAAGCATCAAAGCGCCCGAGCAGTGGCTGGGTCAGCGCCGCCGGCTTGGCCAGCAGCATCTGCGCGGTGCCGATGGTGCGCTCCATAAAGCCGCCTTCGCAGTAGCACAGGTAAAACTCCCACAGCCGCAGGAAGTATTCGTCGTAGCCCATTTCCGTCAGGCGGCTGTGGGCGCGACGAAAGTTCTCATGCCACAGGCGCAGGGTTCGCGCGTAGTGCAGGCCGAAGTCCTCCATGTGCAGCAGGTTCATGTCCGTGTCGCGGCTGACGACCTCCAGCATCTTCTGTACACACGGCAAGGCGCCGCCGGGGAAGATATAGCGCTGGATAAAATCCACGCTGCTCTTGGCCTGTTCGTAGCGCTGCTCGCGAATGGTGATCGCTTGCAGCAACATCAGGCCGTTGCTCTTGAGCAACTGCGCGCACTGTTTGAAATAGGTCGGCAGGAAGCGGTGGCCCACGGCTTCGATCATCTCGATCGACACCAGCTTGTCGTACTGCCCGGTCAGGTCGCGGTAGTCCTCCAGCAGCAACGTCACCTGATTCTGCAAACCCAGGGCCTCGATGCGTTTTTCAGTGTAGGCAAACTGCTCTTTGGACAGGGTCGTAGTGGTGACCTTGCAGCCGTACTGCTGCGCGGCATAAATCGCCATGCTGCCCCAGCCGGTGCCGATTTCCAGCAGGTGGTCGGACGGTTTCAGCGCGAGCTTCTGGCAGATGCGTTCCAGCTTGTTCAGTTGTGCCTGTTCCAGTGTGTCATCGGCGGTGAGGAACTGCGCGGCCGAATACATCATGGTCGGGTCGAGGAATTCCTCGAACAGGTCGTTGCCCAGGTCGTAGTGGGCGGCGATGTTTTTCTGCGAGCCCTTGCGCGTATTGCGGTTGAGCCAGTGCAGGCCCTGGGTGAAGGGCCGCGCCAGTTTGGCCAGCCCACCTTCCAGCGCATCCAGCACGTCGAGGTTGCTGACCATCACCCGTACCACGGCGGTCAGGTCCGGGCTGCTCCAGTAACCATGGATAAATGCCTCGCCGGCGCCGATGGATCCGTTGGCCGCCACCAGCCCCCACACGGCTGAATCGAGGATCTGGATCTCCCCCAGCAGGTGCGCTTCCCGTGCGCCGAAGACTTGCCGTTCGCCGTCCTCGATCACCACCAACTGGCCGTGGCGCAGTTGGCCGAGCTGGCGCAGCACGGCTTTGCGCAGCAGCGCGGCGGTCATGCCGTTGACGTTCAAGCGGTTGGATTTGACCGATAAGCTAGGGGATTTCATGGCGGCGATCCTTGGTGTAACCGACTGCGGTGCGAGAAGCGCCTTCGGCGGCGTGATGGGAAAAAATCGGCGTGCGTTTAAGCAAGAGGCGCAAGGCCTGCCAATAAATGGCCAGGCAGGTCTTGGCGGTCATCCACGGGAAGCGCCACAGGTAGCGGTGCAGGCTGGCGCGGTTCAGGGCTTCGCGTTGCAGGCTTAAGGTGGCGTCGAAGACTTTCAGTTCGCCCTGCCAGTCGGCCATATGCACGCCGAGCCTGGCGGCGGGCGGGCTGAAGCTCATGCGGTATTCCAGGTCCCGGGGCAAGAACGGCGACACATGAAACGCCTTGGCCACGGCGAAGTGCTGATGCTCACCGGCAGGCAGCGCCTGGGCCGGCAGCACGTAGTGATAGCGCTCGCGCCACGGGGTGTTGGTCACTTCACAAAGGATCGCGGCCAGCGTTCCGTCGGCCTCGAAGCAGTAGAAGAAACTCACCGGGTTAAAGGCCAGGCCCCAACTGCGGGCCTGGGTCAGCAGGCAGATAACGCCCGAGGGGATGCGCCCCAGGGCCTTGCCGACTTCTTGGCGTACGGCATCGGTCAAGCTCATGCCGTGACGGGTAAATTCACGCAGGTAATCCTGCTGGCGAAACGCGAACGGCGCCCAGCGCTCGCCCGCCAATGGCGACAAGCCGAACACTTCGTCCTGTTCGCTGAGGTCCAGGTACAGCAGGCCGATCCGGTAGCGGAAGGCATGGCCCTTTGGCGTAAACCGCCGATGGGCGATCCAGCCACCGTACAGGGCGCTGTTCACAGGATTTCCCCGAACGCCTTGGCCACGCGCAATGCGCTGACCACGCCGTCTTCGTGGAAACCGTTGGCCCAGTAGGCGCCGCAATAATAGGTGTGCTGCGCGCCGTGCAGTTCTTCCCAGCGCGCTTGGGCGGCCACGGCGGCCAGGCTGTATTGCGGGTGGGCGTAGGTGTAGCGGGCGAGGACTTTGAGCGGGTTGATCAGCGCCGTTTGATTGAGGCTCACGCAAAAGGTGGTGGTGCTGTCGATGCCCTGCAGGATGTTCATGTCGTAGGTCACCGCCGCCTGTTTTTGCGCGCGGCCATCCAGCCGGTAATTCCAGCTGGCCCAAGCCAGTTTGCGCTCGGGCAGCAGACGGGTATCGGTGTGCAGGACGACGTCATTGTCGGCGTAGGGCAGGGCGCCGAGGATCTGTTGCTCGGCCAGGCTCGCATCCCCCAGCAAGGCCAGGGCTTGGTCGCTGTGGCAGGCGAACACCACCTTGTCGAATGCCTCGCTGCCGGCGGCGCTGTGGATAACTGCGCCGATGGCTGAACGCTCAACCCGGGTGACCGGGCAATTGAGGCGGATATTTTCGCGGAAGGACTGGGTCAGCGGTTCGATATAGCGGCTGGAACCGCCTTCGATCACGCACCACTGCGGCCGGTTGCTCACCGACAACAAGCCATGGTTCTTGAAGAACCGCACGAAAAATTGCAGGGGAAACCCGAGCATGTCAGCCAGAGACATCGACCAGATCGCCGCGCCCATCGGCACGATGTAGTGCTGGATAAATCGCTGGCCGTAGCCGCCCGCTTGCAGGTACTCGCCCAGGGTCGTCTCGGCGCTGATGCGTTGCTCTTGCAGGTCCAGGGGCGCCTGGCGGTTGAAGCGCAGGATATCGCGCAACATGCCCCAGAACCCCGGCGACAGAATATTCCGGCGCTGGGCAAACAGGCTGTTGAGGTTGTTGCCGTTGTACTCGAACCCGGCGTTCGGGTCGCACACCGAAAAGCTCATCTCGGTGGGTTTGTACGTCACGCCAATTTGCCCCAGCAGCTTGATGAAGTTGGGATAGGTCCAGTCGTTGAACACGATAAAGCCGGTGTCCACCGCATGGCTTTTGCCTTCCACTGTGACATTCACCGTGTGAGTGTGGCCGCCGATGCGGTCGCCCGCTTCGAACAGGGTGATGTCGTGGCGGCGACTGAGCAGGTAGGCGCTGGTCAGCCCGGCAATGCCGCTGCCGATAATGGCGATCTTCACAGGTCGTCCTTTCTCGGCGGCGGGCTGCGCAGCATGCGTTTGCCAATGATCAACTGGACGCGGTTCGGCAGTTTCGACAGTGGCCACAAGGCGGCAATAAACAGGGCAGGGAAGGCAATTTCCAATGGGCGGTTTTGCAGCTTGGCGAAGATATGTCGCGCGGCCTTGTCCGCCGGCCAGCTCAGGGGCATCGGGAAATCATTGCGGGCGGTCAGCGGGGTGTCGACAAACCCCGGGCTGACCACGGTGACGTCGATCCCTTCAGGTGACAGGTCGATACGCAGGGACTCGAACAGGTAACGCAGGCCGGCCTTCGACGCACCATAGGCTTCCGCCCTGGGCATCGGCAGGTAGGTCACCGCACTGGCCACACCGACCAGGTGCGGTGTATGACCGGCACGCAACAGCGGCAGCGCGGCCTCGATGCAGTAACTGCTGGCCAGCAGGTTGGTGCGCACCACGTGCTCGATGATCGAGGCGTCGAATTGCCTGGCATCCACGTATTCGCAGGTGCCGGCATTCAGGATCACCGTATCCAGCGAACCCCAGGCCACTGCGATGTGTTCACCGATCTCGCGCACGGTCTGGCTGTTGGTCAGGTCGCCGGCCACCACCAGCACTTGCCCGGGGTATTGCTGGGCAAGCTGTTCCAGGGGCGCCTTGGAGCGGGAACTGAGGGCCACATGGGCACCGCTTTCGAGCAGCGTCTTCGCCAGTTCGGCCCCGATGCCACTGCTGGCACCGGTCAACCAGTAACGACGTGGAAGGTTAAGGCTCATCCCATTCTCCTTTTCAGCCAGCTGACCACACCGCCAAGGACCGGCACGTGTTCATACAGCAACTGTCCAGCGTCAAAATAATCCCGGTGGCGATACACCTTGTCGCGCCACAGCAGGTGCGAGCAGCCTTCCACACGAATCACTTCGCCCTTGGCCAGGCGCGGGTGGCAGAAGCTCATTGTCCAGCGCAGGTAGCCTTCGCCTTCCGCCACTTGATCAAAGCCATGGAAGTCAAAGCGCAACTGGGTAACGTTGTCGTACAGCTCGGCGAAGTAGCGGTGCAACGTCGGCAGCCCGTGCACCTCGTGCAGTGGGTCGGTGAAACTGATGTCCTGGCTGTACAGGCCGTCGAGCAGGTGCAGGTTGTGCTTGTCCACACTGGCGAACACCTGGGCGAAGCGGCGCAGGAAATCACTCATAAGCACCTCCGACCGCCTGGCGTGAAGGCAGGTTGCGGAAAGCGGCGAGGGCGCGCTCGCGGGATTTTTTCAAGTCGACGATAGGACGAGGATAGTCGGCCACACCAAACAGGCCGCCCACGGCGTCGGGGTTGTGCACTTCCTTTTTGTTCAGCGCCGCCAGTTGCGGCAGCCAGTGCTTGATAAACACACCTTCGCCGTCGAATTTTTCCGATTGGCTCAAGGGGCTGAAAATCCGGAAGTACGGGGCCGAGTCGGTGCCGGTGGACGAACTCCACTGCCAGCCACCGTTGTTCGCCGCGAGGTCGCCGTCGATCAGGTGACGCATGAAAAAGCGCTCGCCTTCGCGCCAGTCGATCAGCAGGTTTTTGGTCAGGAACATCGCCACCACCATGCGCAGGCGATTGTGCATCCAGCCGGTTTCCAGCAGCTGGCGCATGGCGGCGTCGATGATCGGCAGGCCGGTGCGTGCTTCCTGCCACGCTTTCAAGTCTTCCGGGCTGTTGCGCCAGGCCACGGCTTCGGTCTCTGGGCGGAATGCGCGGTGGCGCGAGACCCGTGGGTAGCCCACCAGAATATGTTTGTAGAACTCGCGCCACAGCAGCTCGTTGATCCAGGTAATCGCGCCGATGTCGCCGCTTTCGAATTCACCCTGGTTGCTTTGCAGCGCGGCATGCAGGCACTGGCGCGGTGAAACCACGCCCGCTGCAAGGTAGGCCGAAAGCTGGCTGGTACCGGGCTTGGCCGGGAAGTCGCGTTCGTCCTTGTAGTAGCTGATTTGTGCGTCGGCGAACTGGTCGAGACGGCGCCGGGCTTCGGCTTCGCCGGCAGGCCACAGGGCGCGCAAGGCTTCGCTCGGGGTAGCGAAGCCCTCGACGTGATCCGGAACCTCGTCGCTTTTGAGTGTGAGCGGCGCCTGCGCCTTGGGAGTGGCGACCAAACGCGGCAAGGCGCCATGCAGGCGGCTGTAGCAGACCTTGCGGAACTGGCTGAACACCTGGAAGTAGGTGCCGGTCTTGGTCAGCACGCTGCCGGGCTGGAAAAACAACTGGTCCAGATAGGTGTGGAACGTGATGCCTTGAGCTTCGAGGGCCTTGGCCACGGCGGCGTCGCGGCGCTCTTCGTGGATGCCGTATTCGTCATTGACGTGCACCGACTCCACCGACAGTTCCTGGCACAGGCCTGCCAAAACTTTAGGTGCTTGATCCCAAGTGTCGGCATGGCGGATCAATAACGGAATGTTCAACTCGCCCAGCGCTGAGCTCAAGCGCTGCAGGTTGCGCAGCCAGAAATCGACCTTGCACGGCGCGTCATCGTGGGCCAGCCATTGCCCGGGGCTGATCAGGTAGACGGCCGCTGTCGGGCCACGCTGTGCGGCGGCGGCGAGGGCGGTGTTGTCATGTAGGCGCAGGTCGGTGCGCAGCCAGATCAAGTGCATTTAAATAAGTCCACGCTGGATCAGTACCTGATGGGCCGACAACGGGTCTTCGGCCAGGAGCAATTCAGGAATCTCTTGGGTTAATACGGACAGCTCCGCCTGGTGGATGCATACCGTTGGTCCGGTTATCAGTTTTGGGCAACTGAAGCCGCTCAACAGTTTGCCCAGCACCGAGGTATGGAGTGCCTTGCTCGAATACAGCAGTACCGCGCGGGGTTGCAGATGCTCGACGGCCAGGGCCAGTTCGCCTGCCGGCAATGGCCAGTCGAAAACTTCCACCGGGCAATCGGCGCTGCTGGCGAGCCAGGCGGTGAGCCACAGGTGCGGCTCCAGCGGCAGGTCGGAATGGTTGATCAGCAGCAGGGGGGCGCCGTTGAGCTGGCGGTTGTTGTGATACATCCGCGCACCGAATTTGCTGCGCAGCCAGGAATAGAAAAATACCCGTTCCATCTGCGCGCCGAACTGGCCTTGCCAGCGCAGTTCGAGCTCCTTGAGCAACGGCAATAACAGTTGCTCGCACAAGGTGCGCGGCGGGTACAGCGCCATGGCCTGGTTGAAGGCATCATCCACCCGGCGCTCGGCCAGTTCGCTGATGGCCTGCACCAGGTGCTGGCGGCGGTTGTGCCATTCGTTTTCCACCGGCGGCTCGCTGGTGGCTTGCGCGGTGTCGATCAGGCTCTTGACCTGGCTGACCGGCACACCGCGGTTGAGCCAGGTCAGGATGGTATGGATGCGTTGCACGTGCTCGGCACTGAACAGGCGGTGCCCCTTGGGCGTGCGCTGGGGCACGATCAGCCCGTAGCGCCGCTCCCAGGCGCGCAAGGTCACGGCGTTGACGCCGGTCTGGCGCGCCACTTCGCGGATCGGCAGCCAGCCTTGTTCGATGGCCTCGGCGATGTCTTCGCCAGGTTCTTGCAGGGGAAAAGTCATAGGTTAAATCGCATTACGCAGGCTGAGGTTTTCCGGGTGCGGTTGCAGGTAGGCCTGCTGCGCGATATAGCGGTCCGGATGCTGGCGAAAGTGGTGCTTGAGCAGCGTCAGCGGTACCACCAGCGGCACGATGCCCTGGCGGTATTGGCTGATGATGGTCTGCATTTCCTGTTTGTCTTCGGCGCTGATGGCTTGCTTGAGGTAGCCGCTGATGTGTTGCAGCACGTTGGTGTGGGTGCCGCGTGTGGCGCACTGGGTCAGGGCGCTCATCAGTTCGCTGAAGTAGCCGGCGGCCAAGGCGCCCAGGTCGACGTCCCTGGGCATGCTGCCCAGCAGGTTGCCGAGGCTTTTGTAATGCACCGGGCTGTGGGCCATCAGCAGGTATTTGTAGCGCGAGTGAAATTCCAGCAGGCGGTGACGGGTCAGGCCTTCGGCGAGCAGTTGCTGCCAGGTGGCGTAGACGAACACCCGGGTCAGGAAGTTTTCCCGCAGCACCGGGTCATTCAGCCGACCGTCTTCTTCCACCGGCAGGTTGGGGTGGCGCGCACAAAACGCCTGGGCGTAGATGCCGCGCCCGCCGCCGTCGATGGGCATGCCGTTGTCCTGATAGACCTTGACCCGCTCCAGGCCGCAGGACGGGGATTTCTGCATGAAGATGTAACCGCAGAGGTCGGTGTGTTCAGCAGCCATTTGCTGGCCGTAATCGTCCAGCGGCTGGGTCACGTTA
Organism: Pseudomonas sp. G5001; assembly: GCF_013385475.1. Taxonomy (NCBI): domain Bacteria; kingdom Pseudomonadati; phylum Pseudomonadota; class Gammaproteobacteria; order Pseudomonadales; family Pseudomonadaceae; genus Pseudomonas; species Pseudomonas sp. G5001. The sequence continues at coordinate 32,091 of NZ_JACAPZ010000020.1, read as the reverse complement.
AGTTCGCGGTTTACGGTGCCAACGGCCTGTGGATTGAGCGGGTCGCCCACCAGGCGAATCGGTTCGCGGGGGATGCCCAGGCCAATGGCGACTTCAGGGCACAGCGGCACGAAGTCGAAATAATCGGCCAGGGTCTGGCTACACAGCTGGGATTGTTTATGCCCGCCGTTGAAGCGCACGTTCTCGCCCAACAGGCAGGCGCTGATGGCGATTTTCGGTTTGCCGGTGGCGGGCAGGGTGCTGGACATGGCCAAACCTCGATGAAATTCCTGTACAGGGTTAAATTCCTGTACAACTTAATCTCATCATAGGTTTGAAGCTGTACAAGTCAAATAATTTGTACAGGTATTTGCGGAATGGCTATTTCCAGCCGATTTTCCAGTCTTCGGCGTTTTGCAGGGTTTGCCAGGCCAGGCGCTGCACGCGATGGCTCATCACGGCTTCCAGCTCGATTTCCTGCACATCGCCTTCGTCATCACGCAGCAGTTTGGTCACCAGAAAATGTTTTTCCTTGTGCTGCGGGCGGGCTGCTGTCCACTTCGACAGCAGCAACTTGGCGGGATTGATGCGGTTCATCGCAGGTGCTCGATCAACCGCCGCGCCGCCTCCTGGCCGCTGAGCCACGCGCCTTCCACGCGGCCCGACAGGCACCAGTCGCCACACACGTACAAGCCCAGGTCGGCGTCGGCCAGCACGCCAAATTCATGGCTGGTGGACGGCCGCGCGTACAGCCAGCGGTGGGCGAGGGTGAAGGATGGCGCCGGCATGGCGCTGTGCAGCAGTTCGGCGAAGGCGCCGTGCAGGTGTTCGATCACGGCTTCCTTGGACAGGTCCAGGTGTTGCTTGCTCCAGGTGCTGGTGGCGTGCAAAACCCAGGTGTCGAGGGTGGTGTCGCGCCCCGGTTTGCTGCGGTTGCGCGCCAGCCAGTCCAGCGGGCTGTCCTGGACGAAGCAGCCTTCCATGGGCGTATCCAGCGGCTTGTCGAAGGCCAGGGCAATGGCCCAGGTCGGGTCCATCTTGACCCCGGCGGCGACACTCGCCAGCTTGGGCGCAGCGGCCAGCAAGGCAGTGGCCTGGGGCGCCGGGGTGGCGATGATCACGTGGCTGAACGGGCCGTGGCTTTCGCCGTCGGCGTCCAGCAGGTTCCAGTGATGTTTACCCTGGAACACTTCGGTGATGCGGCAACCGAACTGCACCGGCAAGTCATCGAGCAGGGCGCGGGTGATCGCACTCATGCGCGGCGTGCCGACCCAGCGGATCTGTTCATCGGGGGAGGGCGTCAGTTGGCCGGACTTGAAGTTGTACAGCTGTGGCTTCCATTGCTCGGCGCAACCATTGGCCTGCCAGCGTTGCACCTCGTTGACGAAGCGCCGGTCGCGGGCGGTGAAGTACTGTGCGCCCATGTCCAGCGATCCCGCATCGCTGCGCTTGCTGGACATGCGACCGCCACTGCCGCGGCTTTTATCGAAGAGTTGTACAACGTGCCCCGCGTCTTTCAACGCTCGGGCGGCGGAGAGACCGGCGATGCCGGTGCCAATGATCGCGATGGGAACAGTCATGGGAGGCCTCGTTTTACCGTTGGGTACAGACTACGCCGACACCAATAGCTGTACAATATTGTTTTTTGGTATAAGTTTTGGCGTACCTGATCGTTTGGCGTGACCTATGGTTAAACCTGAAGGTTTAACCAGCGTTGCGCCCGATTAAAACATCCCTGTTTATAAAATAGACTAACGGTGGTCGGCGAACGTTACACGAGGAACAACTCATGCACATTTTGCTGACCGGCGGTACCGGTTTGATCGGCCGTCAACTTTGCCAATACTGGCTTGCCCAGGGCCATCGCCTCACGGTCTGGAGCCGCCATCCCGAACAAGTGGCTAAATTGTGCGGCGCCCAGGTGCGTGGCGTCGCCCGCCTGCAGGACATAAACGAGGCGGTGGACGCGGTGGTCAACCTGGCCGGCGCGCCGATTGCCGACCGGCCCTGGACGCATAAACGCAAGGCGCTGTTGTGGAGCAGCCGTATCGGCCTCACCGAAACCCTGCTGGCCTGGTTTGAGGACCTTGAGCACAAACCGGCGGTGTTGATCTCCGGTTCCGCGGTGGGCTGGTACGGCGACGGCGGTGAGCGCGAGCTGACCGAAGACAGCGGTCCGGTGCAGGACGATTTCGGCAGCCAGCTCTCCATTGCCTGGGAAGAAACCGCCCAGCGTGCCGAGGCATTGGGCATCCGCGTGGTGCTGGTGCGTACCGGGCTGGTGCTGGCGGCGGAGGGCGGCTTTTTGTCGCGGCTGTTGCTGCCGTTCAAACTGGCGCTGGGCGGGCCTATCGGCAATGGTCGGCAGTGGATGCCATGGGTCCATATAAAGGATCAAATCGCCCTGATTGATTTTCTTCTGCACAAGACCGATGCCAGCGGTCCTTATAATGCCTGCGCGCCACACCCGGTACGCAACCTGGAGTTCGCCAAGACCCTGGGCAAGGTGCTGCACCGCCCGGCGTTCATGCCCATGCCGGCGTTTGCCTTGCGTATCGGCCTGGGCGAGTTGTCCGGTTTGTTGCTGGGTGGCCAGCGGGCTTTGCCGCAGCGGCTGTTGGCGGCCGGTTTCACTTTCCAGTTCACTGAGTTGCATGCGGCCCTGGACGACTTGTCCAGCCGCCTCTAGAGATAGGATGTTGCATGACGGATCACGCGTTGTTACTGGTCAACCTGGGTTCACCGGCGTCCACTTCGGTGGCGGATGTGCGCAGCTACCTCAATCAGTTCCTGATGGACCCTTACGTCATTGACCTGCCATGGCCGGTTCGGCGTTTGCTGGTGTCGCTGATCCTGATCAAGCGCCCGGAGCAATCGGCCCATGCCTACGCCTCGATCTGGTGGGACGAAGGCTCGCCGCTGGTAGTTCTTAGCCGTCGCTTGCAACAACAGATGACTGCACAGTGGACCCAGGGGCCGGTGGAGTTGGCCATGCGCTATGGCGAGCCGTCGATTGAAAGCGTACTGACCCGGCTGGCGTCCCAAGGCATCCAGAAAGTGACCCTGGCGCCGTTGTACCCGCAGTTTGCCGACAGCACCGTGACCACGGTAATCGAAGAGGCCCGGCGCGTGGTGCGGCACAAAAAGCTGGCGATCGAGTTTTCGATTCTGCAGCCGTTCTACGATGAACCGGAGTACCTGGATGCCTTGGCCAACAGCGCCAGAGCCTATGTGGAAACGGATTTCGATCACCTCCTGCTGAGCTTTCATGGGTTGCCCGAGCGCCACCTGAAAAAGCTCGACCCTACCGGGCAACACTGCTTCAAGGACGCCAACTGCTGCCAGAACGCCTCTCCCGAGGTGCTTGCCACGTGCTATCGCGCGCAGTGTTTCAGCGTTGCGCGGGATTTTGCCGAGCGCCTTGGCTTGCCGGATGGCAAATGGTCGGTGGCGTTCCAGTCGCGGCTGGGCCGGGCCAAGTGGATCGAACCGTACACCGAGGCACGCCTTGAAGCGTTGGCTCAACAGGGCGTGAAGAAGCTGCTGGTGATGTGCCCGGCGTTTGTTGCGGACTGCATCGAGACACTGGAGGAAATTGGTGATCGCGGCCTGGAGCAATTCCGCGAGGCGGGGGGCGAGGAGTTGGTGTTGGTGCCGTGCCTGAACGATGACCCGCAGTGGGCGGCGGCGCTCAATACCCTGTGTGAAAGAGCGCCGGTCGCGCTGTAATCAAGACGAGTGAGGACTGAATGTGGGAGCGGGCTTGCTCGCGAAGGCGGTGGGTCAGTTAATGAAGATGGCGACTGACACACCGCTTTCGCGAGCAAGCCCGCTCCCACATTGACTGTGCCCACTCTGAATTTTCGGTGTTACTCGTGATGCGGCTCGCCCAGGAAGGTCAGGGAACTGGAAAGAGCGCCGGTTGCACTGTAATCAAGCCGAGTGAGGACTAAATGTGGGAGCGGGCTTGCTCGCGAAGACGGTGGGTCAGTTAATGAAGATAGCGACTGAAACACCGCTTTCGCGAGCAAGCCCGCTCCCACATTGACTGTGCCCACTCTGGATTTGCGGGGTTACTCGTGATGCGGCTCGCCCTGAAAGCTCAGGGAACTGGAAAGAGCGCCGGTTGCACTGTAATCAAGCCGAGTGAGGACTAAATGTGGGAGCGGGCTTGCTCGCGAATACGGTGGGTCAGTTAATGAAGATGGCGACTGACACACCGCTTTCGCGAGCAAGCCCGCTCCCACATTGACTGTGCCCACTTTGGATTTGCGGGGTTACTCGTGATGCGGCTCGCCCAGGAAAGTCAGGGAACTGAACAGTCCGCGAGTCGCGACATCAGCATTGTCTTTGAGCGGGATTTCCACCTGCGCCGCAATCACATTCAATCCTTCATTTCTCACCAGCACCTGGGCGCGACCGTCTTTATCGGTCTCGGTGCTCAGGGTGTTCGGTGCGTTGCGATAGTCTCCGATCAGCTTGACCCCAGCCGCCGGCTTGCCATCCAGCAGCACCCGTACCGGCAGTGATTTACCCGGGCCGACCGTCAGCGGATCAACTTCTGGCAAGATCAGTAGCTTGATCTGATCCAGCTTCGGCACCTTCGCCCCCGGCTGGTAGATCGCCAGGCTGTACTTGAAGGTCTGGGTCGACTCAATCGCCCCCGGCACCTTGCTGCGGCCCTCGTTGATCCACTTCTTGTCAGGCGTCTGTGACCACATCCCGTTATCCAGGGCGACCGCCAATACAGCCGGCGATTTGAGCGGCTTCAGGCGCGCATGGTCGGGCAGACGTTCCACGGTCACCGGGATCATTTTGCCGCCCGCGTCATAAGCCCAGGCGCCGCTGATTTTCTGCGCCTTGAACGCGTTGTCTTCGGCGCCGTGGCCGTAGATCACTTCGATATTGCCGCGCCGTTGTTCGGTCCACAGTCCGTGGGCCGAGACTTGGGTGGCAAACAGCAGGCCGAGCACGGCCAGGGATTTGAAGGCTTGCATGGTGACGTCCTTTTACAGGTTGAGGGTCAGGCTGACGGTGAAGTTGCGCGGCTCGCCGGGATTGACCCAGTAGTTGCTGTAGGAGCGCTCGTAGTACTTTTCATCGAACAGGTTGTTGAGGTTCAGGCCCACGGTGACGTTGTCGCTGGCCTTGTAATGGGCCAGTAAATCGACGGTGTGGTAGGCCGGTAATTCAAAGCTTTTGCCGGCTTCGCCGGAGCGGTCGCCGACGTAGGTAAAGGCCGCGCCGAGGTCGGAGCCGCGCAGCAAGCCGTCCTGGAATTCATACACTCCGAGCAAGCTGGCGCTGCGTTTGGCTACGCCGAGAATCCGGCTGCCAGTGGGGATGGCTTTGTCGCCTTTGGTCACTTCGGCGTCGATGTAGGCAAAGGCGCCGATCACCCGTACGGCGGCAGTCACCTGGCCGGTCAGTTGCAGGTCAAAACCCTGGCTGCGGGCCTTGCCCATGGCGCGCTGTGTGTCGGTAGCCGGGTCCAGGGCCAGGACATTTTCTTTCTCGATATGGAAGGCGGCGAGGGTGGTGCTCAGGCGGTCGTCGAACAGCTCGCTCTTGATCCCGATTTCATACCCCACGCCTTCTTCCGGCTTGAAGGATTTGCCGCCGGCGTCCAGGCCATTGTTGGGTTTGAACGAGGTGGAGGCGTTGGCGAACAGGCCCACTTCAGGCGTCAGTTGGTAGAGCAAGCCGGCGCGTTGGGTCAGGGCGTCGTGGGTCTGCCGGCTTTTGGCATGGTTGCGGCTGAAGTCGTCGGTGCGCTGCTCGAAGTGTTCGAACCGCGCGCCGATCATCCCGCGCAGGCGGTCGGTGAAGATGATCTGGTCCTGCAGGTTCAGCGCCTGGCTTTTCACCTGTTCGAAAAAGTCAGTGCCGGAGCGCTTGCCGTTCGGTTTGGGCTGGCCATAGACCGGGTCATAGATGTCGATGGCGTAATCGCCGCCGGCGATGGCGGTCACCCGTTCTTTCTTGCGGTAGTCCTCGTACTCGGTGCCGATCAGCAATTCGTGCTGCCAACTGCCGATGTCGAACCGACCGCGCAGTTCGAGCTGGGTGATGCTGTCATGCCAACCGGTGGAGCGCTCGCGGTAGCGACGGCTGAGGGTGTGGCCATCGGCATCCAGCGCGCGGTTTTCCGAGGCGTTGCCCCACAGGCTGCCTTGTTTGTAATGGCTGGCCAGGCGCAGTTGCCAGGTATCGTTGAGGTGATGCTCGAGGCTGGCTTGCAGGCGGTTGTTGTGGTTGCGGATATCGCCGTCGTCGGGCTCGCCGAGAAAGGTCGAGCGGGAGACGCCGCTCCAGCGGTTGTTGGGCGCGACGATGCCGCGGTCGAAAGTGGAGCGGTGACGCACGAATTCACTTTCCACCAGCAGGCGGGTGTCCGGGTCCAGTTGCCAACTGATGGAGGGCGCGACGAAGACCCGCCTGGCCTCAACGTGGTCGCGGAAGCTGTGGTTGTCTTCCACCGCCAGGTTGACCCGCGATAACACGTTGCCCTCGCTGTCCAGCGGCGTGTTCACGTCCAGCGCGGTGCGGTAGCGGTCCCAACTGCCGGCGCTGGTCTGCAGTGTGGTGAAGGCCTCGGGCTGCGGCTTTTTGCTGACGATATTCACCGTGCCGCCTGGGTCACCACGGCCATACAGGCTGGCGGCGGGGCCCTTGAGCACCTCGATGCGCTCGATATTCGCCGCGTCCGGCGTGCTCGGGTAACCGCGGTTGGCGCTGAAACCGTCCACGTAAAACTCTGACGTGGTGAAGCCGCGAACGCTGTATTCGTAGAGCGTCAGGCCGCCGAAGTTGTTCTGTTTGGACACGCCGCCGGCAAACTCAAGGGCACGCTCGACGTTGGTGCTGCCCAGGTCGTTGAGTACCGAAGCGGGAATCACGCTGATGGACTGTGGGATATCCCGCAAGGCGGTGTCGGTTTTTGTGGCGCTGGCGGAGCGGGTGGCGCGATAGCCCTTGACCGGGCCGGTGGCTGATTCGTACGCCTCGCTGGTGATGCGGGTGGCTTCCAGTTCAATTGTCGCGGTGTCTTCGGCGTAGGCCGGGTCCACCAGCAAACCCAGGGCGATTCCCGCCAGCGGGGCAAATCTTCGAGACGGCATGATAGAGCGTTCCAATAGCGATATTGAAACAATATAACATGACTAATGAGAATGAATTTCTTTTGAAATATTAGGTAACAGGAGCCCGCGAACGGGCTCCCGAAGCCGTTATTCCTCTTCTTTCACCGGTGCAGGCGGCGGACGCAGGCCGATTTCAGCCGACAGCTTGATTTCCTTGCCATTGCGCATCACCTGGATCGCCACCTTGTCGGTGGGTTTGATCCGCGCCACCTGGTTCATCGACTTGCGACCATCTCCGGCCGGCTCGCCGTCGATGCTGAGGATCACATCCCCCAGTTGCAGGCCGGCTTTCTGCGCCGGGCCGTCGCGGAAGATCCCGGCGACCACGATGCCAGGGCGCCCGGTCAGGCCAAACGACTCGGCCAGTTCCTTGGTCAGCGGCTGGACTTCAATCCCCAGCCAGCCACGAATCACCTGGCCATGCTCGATGATCGACTTCATCACTTCAGTGGCCAGCTTCACCGGAATCGCGAAACCGATGCCTTGGGAGCCGCCGGACTTGGAGAAGATCGCGGTGTTGATGCCGGTCAGGTTGCCGTTGGCATCCACCAGCGCGCCGCCGGAGTTGCCCGGGTTGATCGCCGCGTCGGTCTGGATGAAGTCTTCGTAGCTGTTGAGGCCCAACTGGTTACGCCCGGTGGCGCTGATGATGCCCATGGTCACGGTCTGGCCGACGCCGAACGGGTTGCCGATGGCCAGCGCCACGTCACCTACGCGCAGCCCTTCGGAGCGCCCGATGGTGATCGAGGGCAGGCCTTTCAAATCGATTTTCAGCACCGCGAGGTCGGTTTCCGGGTCGCTGCCGACCACGCGGGCCAGGGTTTCCCGGCCATCACGCAGGGCCACCACAATCTGGTCGGCGCCGGTGGTCACGTGGTTGTTGGTGAGGATGTAGCCTTCCGGGCTCATGATCACACCGGAGCCGAGGCTGGATTCCATGCGCCGCTGCTTGGGCGAGTTGTCGCCGAAATAGCGACGAAACTGTGGGTCTTCAAACAGCGGGTGCGCCGGTTTGTTGATGACCTTGGTGGTGTACAGGTTGACTACGGCGGGGGCGGCGATCACCACCGCATCGGCGTAAGTCACCGGGCCTTGTACCACCGCGCTGGTTTGCGGTGCCTGTTGCAGGTTGACATCAAGGGTCGGCAGGCCGACCAGTTGTGGATAACGCTGAATAATCAGCATCGCGATCAGCACGCCAGCCAACAATGGCCATCCAAAAAAACGCAGTGCCTTGAGCATGAAGAAAAATCCTGACAGGTTGCAGGGGGCGGGAGAGCGCCCATAATGTCGCGCATTATACGAGGCCGTGAGCGCCTCTGAACGGGATATTTAGGAGTCTTTTATGGCCGTTGCCCTGAGCACCTTAGTCGAGGAAGCGGACCGCTACCTTAATAGTGCCAAAATCGCCGATTACTGCCCCAACGGCCTGCAGGTCGAGGGCCGACCGCAAGTGCTGCGCATCGTCAGCGGCGTGACCGCCAGCCAGGCATTGCTGGACGCGGCGGTCGAAGCCCAGGCCGACCTGGTGCTGGTGCACCACGGTTATTTCTGGAAAGGCGAAAGCCCGTGCATCACCGGCATGAAGCAGCGCCGCCTGAAAACCCTGCTCAAGCACGACATCAGCCTGCTGGCCTATCACTTGCCGCTGGACCTGCACCCTGAGGTCGGCAACAACGTGCAACTGGCCCGGCAACTGGACATCACCGTCGAAGGCCCGCTGGACCCGGACAACCTCAAGGTCGTCGGCCTGGTGGGCTCCCTGGCCGAGCCGGCGTCGCCCCGTGATTTTGCCCGCCGCGTGCAGGAAGCCATGGGCCGCGAGCCGCTGCTGATCGAAGGCAGCGAGATGATCCGCCGCGTGGGCTGGTGCACCGGTGGTGGCCAGGGCTATATCGACCAGGCGGTGCTTGCCGGGGTTGACCTGTACCTGAGCGGCGAAGCCTCGGAGCAGACCTTCCACAGCGCCCGGGAAAACGACATCAGCTTTATCGCGGCCGGGCACCATGCCACCGAGCGGTATGGTGTACAGGCGTTGGGTGATTACCTGGCGCGACGCTTCGCCCTCGAACACCTCTTCATCGATTGCCCAAACCCGATCTAACGAACACCACCGGACACATGTGGGAGCGGGCTTGCTCGCGAATGCGGTGCATCAGTCGCCATATGCATTGACTGACACACCGCATTCGCGAGCAAGCCCGCTCCCACATTTGATCGAGTCGAGCCAAACCCAGCGGTATATTGATATACCGTTTCGATCTAGCCAGCCCCCTCAATAGAATCAGGCGCTGTGCTAGCATGCCCCGCTCGAACACGGCCCGCTGGCCGTCCATAAGATCGTTTTTCCGTGAGTAACCATGGTCGACAAACTGACGCATCTGAAACAGCTGGAGGCGGAAAGCATCCACATCATCCGCGAGGTCGCCGCCGAGTTCGATAACCCGGTGATGCTCTACTCGATCGGTAAAGACTCCGCCGTGATGCTGCACCTGGCACGCAAGGCCTTTTTTCCGGGCAAGCTGCCGTTTCCGGTGATGCACGTCGACACCCGCTGGAAATTCCAGGAGATGTACAAGTTCCGCGACAAGATGGTCGAAGAGCTTGGTCTTGAGTTGATCACTCACGTCAACCCGGACGGTGTGGCGCAGGGCATCAACCCGTTCACCCACGGCAGCGCCAAGCACACTGACATCATGAAGACCGAGGGCCTGAAACAGGCGCTCGACAAGTATGGTTTCGATGCTGCATTCGGCGGTGCCCGTCGCGATGAAGAGAAATCCCGTGCCAAAGAGCGCGTGTACTCGTTCCGCGACAGCAAGCACCGCTGGGACCCGAAAAACCAGCGCCCGGAGCTGTGGAACGTCTACAACGGCAACGTCAACAAAGGCGAGTCGATCCGTGTGTTCCCGCTGTCCAACTGGACCGAGCTGGATATCTGGCAGTACATCTACCTGGAAGGCATCCCGATTGTCCCACTGTACTTCGCCGCCGAACGCGAAGTGATCGAGAAGAACGGCACGTTGATCATGATCGACGACGACCGCATCCTCGAGCACCTGTCCGACGAAGACAAAGCCCGAATCGTCAAAAAGAAAGTACGTTTCCGTACCCTTGGCTGCTACCCGTTGACGGGCGCGGTGGAGTCCGAAGCCGAGACGCTGACGGACATCATTCAGGAAATGCTCCTGACGCGAACTTCCGAGCGCCAGGGCCGTGTCATCGACCACGATGGTGCCGGCTCGATGGAAGATAAAAAACGTCAAGGCTATTTCTAAGGGGCTGTCATGTCGCATCAATCTGATTTGATCAGCGAGGACATCCTCGCCTACCTGGGCCAGCACGAGCGCAAGGAAATGTTGCGCTTCCTGACCTGTGGCAACGTCGACGACGGCAAGAGCACCCTGATCGGGCGCCTGCTGCACGACTCCAAGATGATCTACGAGGATCACCTGGAAGCCATCACCCGCGATTCGAAGAAATCCGGCACCACCGGTGACGACATCGACCTGGCGTTGCTGGTCGACGGCCTGCAGGCCGAGCGTGAGCAGGGCATCACCATCGACGTTGCCTACCGCTACTTCTCCACCGCCAAGCGCAAATTCATCATCGCCGACACCCCCGGCCATGAGCAGTACACCCGCAACATGGCCACCGGTGCCTCCACCTGTGACCTGGCGATCATCCTGATCGACGCCCGCTACGGCGTGCAGACCCAGACCCGTCGCCACAGCTTCATCGCCTCGTTGCTGGGCATCAAGCACATCGTGGTGGCCGTCAACAAGATGGACATCAATGGCTTTGACCAAAGCGTATTCGAGTCGATCAAGGCTGATTACCTGAAGTTTGCCGACGGTATCGCGTTCAAGCCGAGCACCCTGGCCTTCGTGCCGATGTCGGCGCTCAAGGGCGACAACGTGGTGAACAAGAGCGAGCGTTCGCCCTGGTACACCGGCCAGTCGCTGATGGAGATCCTCGAGACCGTCGAGATCGCCAACGACCGCAACTACACCGACCTGCGTTTCCCGGTGCAGTACGTCAACCGTCCGAACCTGAACTTCCGTGGTTTTGCCGGCACCCTGGCCAGCGGCATCGTGCACAAGGGCGACGAAGTTGTGGTGCTGCCGTCGGGCAAGAGCAGCCGCGTCAAATCCATCGTCACCTTTGAAGGTGAACTGGAAAACGCAGGTCCCGGCCAGGCCGTGACCCTGACCATGGAAGACGAAATCGACATCTCCCGTGGCGACCTGCTGGTGCATGCCGACAACGTGCCGCAAGTGACCGACGCTTTCGACGCCATGCTGGTGTGGATGGCTGAAGAACCGATGCTGCCGGGCAAGAAATACGACATCAAGCGCGCCACCAGCTACGTGCCGGGTTCTATCACCAGCATTGTGCATCGCGTGGATGTGAACACCCTGGAAGAAGGCCCGGCGAGCGCCTTGCAGTTGAACGAGATTGGCCGGGTCAAGGTCAGCCTCGACACGGTCATCGCCCTGGACGGTTACGCGAGCAACCGCACCACCGGTTCGTTCATCGTCATCGACCGTTTGACCAACGGCACCGTGGCTGCGGGCATGATCATCGCGCCGCCGGTGACCCATGGCAGCGCGGCGCAGCACGGCAAACTGGCTCACGTGGCCACCGAAGAACGCGCCCAGCGCTTCGGCCAGCAACCGGCGACCGTGTTGTTCAGCGGCTTGTCGGGCGCCGGCAAAAGCACCCTGGCCTACGCGGTTGAACGCAAGCTGTTCGACATGGGCCGTGCGGTGTTTGTGCTGGACGGCCAGAACCTGCGCCACGACCTGAACAAGGGCTTGCCGCAGGACCGTGCCGGGCGTACCGAGAACTGGCGTCGTGCCGCGCACGTGGCGCGTCAGTTCAACGAAGCCGGCTTGCTGACGTTGGCGGCGTTTGTTGCCCCGGATGCTGAAGGGCGTGAACAGGCCAAGGCGCTGATCGGCGGTGATCGTTTGCTGACTGTGTACGTGCAGGCTTCGCCGCTGGTGTGTGCCGAGCGTGATCCGCAAGGTTTGTACGCGGCGGGCGGCGATAACATCCCGGGTGAGTCGTTCCCGTATGACGTACCGTTGAATGCGGACCTGGTGATCGACACCCAGGCGTTGTCGCTGGAAGACAGCGTCAAGCAAGTGCTGGAGCTGCTGCGCCAGCGCGGCGCGATCTAAGCTTCACGCGCGCAAAAAAGCCCGCCATGTTGGCGGGCTTTTTTTATGGGGCCTTGGAAACAACTCGGTCAAATGTGGGAGCGGGCTTGCTCGCGAAAGCAGAGTGTCAGCCGCCACATGTATAGGTTGGCACACCGCATTCGCGAGCAAGCCCGCTCCCACATTTTGATCAGCGACTGGCGGGATAATCTGTGTGCAATTTGGCGAGCAGCACATCCTTCTCTTCCCACAACCGGTTGATCCAGCCCTGGAACGCCAACCGATATTCCCCATCCTGCTCATAATTCTTGCCGATAAACTCGGCCGGAATCTGCACCTCTTCAAACTGCACGACAACGTCCTTCACATTCCCGCACAGCAAATCCCAATAACCGGGGCGCCCACCAGGATAGTGAATGGTCACGTTCACCAGCGACTTCAGCTGTTCACCCATGGCATCCAGCACAAAGGCAATGCCGCCGGCCTTGGGCTTGAGCAGGTAGCGAAACGGTGACTTTTGCTGTGCATGCTTGCCCGGGGTAAACCGCGTGCCTTCGGCAAAGTTGAAAATGCCCACCGGGTTGTGGCGAAACTTCGCGCAGGTCTTGCGGGTAGTTTCCAGGTCCTTGCCTTTCTTTTCCGGGTGCTTTTCCAGGTACGCCTTGGTGTAGCGCTTCATGAACGGGAAGCCCAGTGTCCACCACGCCAAGCCAATCACCGGGACCCAGATCAACTCTTGCTTGAGGAAGAACTTCAGCGGGCGAATGCGCCGGTTGAGCACGTATTGCAGCACCATGATATCGACCCAGCTCTGGTGGTTACTGGTCACCAGGTACGAGTGTTCATAGTCCAGGCCTTCCAGGCCCTTCAGGTGCCAACGGGTGCGACACACCAGGTTCATCCAGGCCTTGTTGTTGCTGATCCAGGCCTCGTGGGTCTGGTTCATCAGCCATTCGCTGAAGCGCTTGGCAAACGGCAGCGCCTTGAACAGCGCCACGATAAACAGGAACGAGCACAGCAAAATCGTATTCAACGCCAGCAACAGCGAGGCGATCACCCCGCGCACAGCGGCAGGTAGAAAATCCAGCATTTAGACATCCATAGGTCGGTTGGCGGCTTGAATCGCGGTCAATGCGATCGTGTACACGATGTCGTCCACCTGCGCCCCGCGGGGCAGGTCGTTCACCGGTTTGCGCAGGCCTTGCAGCATTGGGCCCAGGCTGACGCAATCGGCACTGCGCTGCACGGCCTTGTGGGTGGTGTTGCCGGTGTTGAGATCCGGGAACACGAACACCGTGGCCTTGCCCGCCACCAGGCTGTTGGGCGCCAGTTGCCGGGCCACGCTTTCGTTGGCGGCGGCGTCGTACTGCAACGGGCCGTCGATCAGCAGCGAGCTTTGGGCTTCGTGGGCGAGCAGGGTGGCTTCGCGGACCTTCTCGACCTCCTCGCCCGTGGCCGAATCACCGCTGGAGTAACTGATCATCGCCACCCGTGGCGTGATACCGAATGCGGCGGCCGAGTCGGCGCTTTGCAGGGCGATTTCCGCCAGCTCCGCCGCGCTGGGGTGCGGGTTCATCACGCAGTCGCCGTATACCAGCACTTGCTCGGGGAACAGCATGAAAAACACCGACGAGACCAGGGTGCAGCCCGGCGCGGTCTTGATCAGTTGGAGGGCCGGGCGAATGGTATTGGCAGTGGAGTGGATGACGCCGGAGACCAGGCCGTCCACTTCATCCAGGGCGAGCATCATGGTGGCGATCACCACGGTGTCTTCCAGTTGCTGCTCGGCCATCGGCGCGTTGAGGCTTTTGGTTTTGCGCAGGGCCACCATCGGTTCCACGTAGCGCTGGCGAATCAGGTCGGGGTCGAGAATCTCCAGGCCTTCGGGCAGCTCGATGCCATGGGCGCGGGCTACGGCTTCCACGTCGGCCGGCTTGGCCAACAGTACGCAACGGGCGATCCCGCGTGCCTGGCAGATGGCGGCGGCCTGCACGGTCAGCGGCTCGCTGCCTTCGGGCAACACGATGCGCTTGTTGGCCGCCTGGGCGCGCTGGATCAGTTGATAACGGAACACCGCCGGCGACAGGCGCATCTCCCGCGGCGTGCCGCAGCGTTGGTGCAGCCAGCGGGCGTCGAGGTGGCTGGCGACGAAGTCGGTGATGATCTCCGCACGTTCGCGGTCATCAATCGGGATTTCCTTGTTCAGGCTGTTGAGCTGGTTGGCGGTGTCATACGAGCCGGTGCTCACCGACAACACCGGCAGCCCGGCCTGGAACGCGCCACGGCACAGGTCCATGATCCGTGGGTCGGGCAGGGTGTCACTGGTCAGCAACAGGCCCGCCAGCGGCACGCCATTGATGGCGGCCAGGCTGACGGCGAGGATGATGTCGTCGCGGTCGCCGGGTGTCACCACCAATACGCCGGGCTTGAGCAGCTCCACGGTGTTGCGCATGGTACGGGCGCAGATGATGATCTTGGTCATGCGCCGGGTTTCGTAATCACCGGCATTGAGGATCTGCGCGCCCATCAGGTCGGCCACGTCGCGGGTGCGCGGGGCGTTGAGTTCCGGTTGGTAGGGAATGCAGCCCAACAGGCGGAAATCGCCGCTGCGCAACAGAGGCGAATGCTCTTTGAGCCGCGCCGAGAAGGCTTCCATGCTTTCGTCGGTGCGCACCTTGTTGAGGATCACACCCAGCACTTTTGGATCTTTCGGGCCGCCGAACAGCTGGGCCTGCAATTCCACGCGGCCGGAGAGTTCGGTCAGCACTTCGTTTTCCGGAGCCGAGACCAGGATCACCTCGGCGTCCAGGCTCTTGGCCAGGTGCAGGTTGACCCGGGCCGCATAGCTGGCGCTGCGGGTCGGCACCATGCCTTCGACGATCAGCACGTCCTTGCCTACGGCGGCTTGCTGGTAAAGGGTGATGATTTCTTCCAGCAGCTCGTCGAGCTGGCCGTCGCCGAGCATCCGTTCGACATGGGCCAGGCCCAGAGGCTGGGGCGGTTTCAGGCCGTGGGTGCGGGCGACCAGCTCGGTGGAGCGCTCGGGGCCGGTGTCGCCGGGGTGCGGCTGGGCAATCGGTTTGAAGAAGCCGACTTTCAGCCCGGCCCGTTCAAGGGTGCGCACCAGCCCAAGGCTGATGGAGGTCAGACCCACACCAAAATCGGTGGGCGCGATAAAAAAAGTCTGCATGCGAATTCTCTGGAGGTGCATGGCTTCGGTGGCGGCCTATGGCTGGCTGCCTACCGGGAATCAGGTGCCAAGGTTATCTTTATCTGAGCCTTGCGCACACCAGCCGCACGTAAAGGGCTTGTCTATTTTTTCAAGGCGTTGCGCCGGGTCCGTGACCCAGGCCCGGGATTGCCAGGGTGGCTGGTGGCGCAGGTGCTGGGTGTGGCCGCAGGAAAGCTCGACGACCCAGTGCCGGTCTTCGTCCTGGTGAAATCCGACGACCGTCGGGTCAGTTGTTCGACCCCGTCCGTCCGGGTTGTGTTCGCTTTCGGGCAAATCCTTGTTTAGACTTGTCCGTTCTTCATTCTTCTGCAAAAGGTCTCGCCCCATGCCGATCGCCGCCAATAAGGCTGTCTCCATTGACTATACCCTGACCAACGACGCTGGTGAGGTCATCGACAGTTCTGCCGGCGGCGCGCCGCTGGTCTACCTGCAAGGTGCAGGTAACATCATCCCGGGCCTGGAAAAGGCCCTGGAAGGCAAAGAGGTCGGTGACGAACTGACCGTTGCCGTAGAACCTGAAGATGCCTACGGCGAATACGCTGCCGAACTGGTCAGCACCCTGAGCCGCAGCATGTTCGAAGGTGTCGACGAGCTGGAAGTGGGCATGCAGTTCCACGCTTCCGCTCCGGACGGCCAGATGCAAATCGTCACCATCCGTGACCTGGACGGCGACGACGTGACCGTCGACGGCAACCACCCGCTGGCTGGCCAGCGCCTGAACTTCCAGGTGAAGATCGTCGCTATCCGTGACGCTTCCCAGGAAGAAGTGGCCCACGGCCACGTGCACGGCGAAGGTGGTCACCACCATTAATTGACTGAGCGACGCTCTGTCAGTTGGAAAAAGGCGCCTTCGGGCGCCTTTTTCATTTGGCGGCTATTCTTGCCGACTTGGCGGCTGTAATCTCGAATGGCCGTTACGAAGAACATGGGATATCTGGAGTTCGTCATGAGTGCTTTCCACGACCTTAAACTCAAAGCCCTGGATGGTCAGGAGCTGCCTCTGGCGCCCTTCAAGGGGCAAGTCGTGCTGGTGGTCAACGTCGCCTCCAAATGTGGGTTGACCCCACAGTACGCCGCGCTGGAAAACCTCTATCAGCAATACAAAGACCAGGGTTTCACCGTACTCGGGCTGCCGTGCAATCAATTTGCCGGGCAGGAACCGGGTACTGAAGAAGAAATCCAGGAATTCTGCAGCCTCAACTACGGCGTGACCTTTCCCCTGGGCAGCAAGCTTGAGGTGAATGGCCACGATCGCCACCAGCTGTATCGATTGCTGGCGGGCGAGGGCGCCGAATTTCCCGGGGACATCACCTGGAACTTCGAGAAATTCCTGTTGGGCAAGGACGGCCGGGTGCTGGCGCGTTTCTCGCCGCGTACACCGCCGGATGACCCCTCCATTATTCAGGCGATCGAAAAAGCATTGAACTGATACTTTTCAGCATTCTCGAGTGAGTTTCTGTGGCAAGGGAGCTTCCTGTGGCAGGGAGTTTCCTATGGCAAGGGAGCTTGCTGTGGCGAGGGAGCTTGCTCCCGCTGGGCTGCGAAGCAGCCCCATGCCCTCCCGCTTTTACCCCTTAATCACCCCAATCAATAGTGCTATCCAACACGCTGAACACTCCATATTATCCACATCATAAATTCCTTTCCGATGGAGTGCTCCCATGCCTGTCCAAGCTTTGTTCAAACCGTTCCAGCTCGGTGCACTGCAACTGCCGAGCCGCGTGGTCATGGCGCCGATGACCCGTTCCTTTTCTCCGGGTGGCGTGCCCAACTCCAAAGTGATCGAGTACTACCGCCGCCGCGCCGCCGCCGGTGTCGGCCTGATCATTACCGAAGGCACCGTGGTCGGCCACCCGGCTTCCAACGGCTACCCGAACGTCCCGCATTTCTATGGTGAAGCCGCCCTGGCCGGCTGGAAGAAAGTAGTCGACGCGGTACATGCCGAAGGCGGCAAGATCGTTCCGCAACTGTGGCATGTGGGCAGCGTGCGGCGCATCGGCACCGAGCCGGATGCCAGCGTCCCGGCTTACGGCCCCACCGAAAAACTCAAGGACGGCAATGTCGTCGTCCACGGCATGACCGTGCAAGACATCAAGGACGTGATCGCCGCGTTCGCCCAGGCTGCCAAGGATGCCCAGAGCATCGGCATGGACGGCGTTGAAATCCACGGCGCCCATGGCTACCTGGTGGACCAGTTCTTCTGGGAAGGCACCAACCAGCGCACCGACGAATACGGCGGCAGCCTGGCCAACCGTTCGCGTTTCGCCATCGAGTTGATCCAGGCCGTCCGCGCCGCCGTTGGGCCGGACTTCCCGATCATCCTGCGTTTCTCCCAGTGGAAGCAGCAGGACTACACGGCGCGCCTGGTGCAAACCCCGGAAGCCTTGGGTGAATTCCTCAAGCCACTGTCTGACGCCGGCGTGGATATTTTCCACTGCTCCACCCGTCGTTTCTGGGAGCCGGAGTTCGAAGGCTCCGAGCTGAACCTGGCCGGCTGGACCCGCAAGCTTACCGGCAAGCCGACCATCACCGTGGGCAGCGTCGGCCTGGATGGCGAGTTCCTGCAGTTCATGGTCAACACCGATAAAGTGGCGCAACCCGCCAGCCTGGAAAAACTACTGGAGCGCCTGAACAACGACGAGTTCGACCTGGTCGCTGTGGGCCGTGCGCTGCTGGTGGATCCGGATTGGGCGCTGAAGGTTCGCGAAGGCCGTGAAGGCGACATCCTGCCTTTCAGTCGTGAGGCGTTGACGACCCTCGTTTGACGCGCACACGTTTAACTGCGTGGCTGCAAAAAATGCCTGGAACCAGTTTCCAGGCATTTTTGCCAAGTTGCCTTGAGTTGTATTAAAACTTCAGCTGGTTTTTTTCCTGCTCCTGCTGCTCCTGCTGCTGCTGCAATGCAAGGAGGCCTGCTTGTTGATCGTCAGGCCGCTTGCCGCGAATACCCCCGTTCTCTAAGCCCGAAGGCGCAGGAGGCAGACTGAACGACGAAGGCTGGATGCTGTTGAGTGGCATCGACATGGGTGAACTCCACATATTTTATCTAAGAGTATTTGGGCTTTATGGCTGGTTCTTCCTATGACCCTGAACAACCTGCCACTGATGTTGTGGTGTTCACCTGCGCACTAGTTCCCAACTGCAACTCGCAACATTCCCCCTCACGCAGCACTGAGTTGGCTTGTCTACTGGTCATGCAAGGGTGTTCGCTTGGGCAGATCAAAAATATCTACATCGAATACTAGACATTCATAGTGTTGCTGCTGACTTTGTACACACTCGATATGCCCCTGCATACATCCAGTAACTTGCTTTCAAACTGCTCAATAATTGCCGGCCAGCCCTGGCGACTGGCGTGTTGTCGGGCATTGAGCCTGACCCTGCGCAAACTTTCACGCTCCTCCAACAACCAGTTGGCGGCATCACAAAATGCCTCCTCGTCCCCAGGCATCGCCAGCACACCGTTGTAACCATGGCGAATATGCTGGGTTGCAGCTGCCTGGTCGTAAGCCACCACCCCCAACCCTGCGGCCATGGCCTCTAACACTACATTGCCAAAGGTTTCGGTCAGGCTGGGGAACAGGAACAGATCCCCTGAGGCGTAGTGCCGAGCCAGCTCCTCATCGCGTCGGGTACCGCAAAAAATTGCCTGAGGCAGCGATTTCTCAAGCATTGTCCGTTGGGGGCCATCGCCGACAATGATCAGTTTCAACCGGCGCTGTGGGTAAGTGGTTTGCAGCGAGTCGAAGCAGCGCTTGAGCAGCCCGAGATTTTTTTCCTGGGCCAGGCGTCCGACGTGCAGCACGGCGATGTCTTCATCGCTCAGCCCCCACTGCTCACGCAGGGCTGGGTCGCGTTTGGCCGGGTGAAACAGCTGGCTGTCGACACCGCGCGCGAGCATGCCCAGGCGCTCGAAATGGCGGCGCTCCAGCTCCAGTCGCTGGCTGGCGCTGGGCACCAGGGTCAGGGTCGAGCGGTTATGGAACCAGCGCAGATAGTGGGTCAGCACCCGGCTCAGCATGCCCAGGCCGTACTGGTTGGAATACTGCTGGAAGTTGGTGTGGAAGCCACTCACCACGCTGATCCCCAGGCGCCGCGCCGCCCGCAACGCCGACAAACCCAGCGGGCCTTCCGTGGCGATATACAACACATCCGGGCGCTGGCGGGTCCAGCGCCGCAACAGCTTGTGCATCGACGACTGGCCCCATTGCAGCCCCGGGTAGCCCGGCAGCGGCCAGCCGCGACAGAGCATCAGGCCGTCGTCGCTGGGCCGGCTCTGGTCGCTGCCCTGGCGCGGGCGAACCAGTTCGACTTGATGCCCGCGCGCGCGCAAACCGTCACACAGGCGGCCAAGGGTATTGGCCACCCCGTTGATCTCTGGCGGGAAGGTTTCGGTGATCAGGGTGATGTGGAGCGAAGCTGTCGTCATGACCCACAGTGTCGGCGTGGGCCATGTCGTCATTGTGTCTTTTGGATGATGGATTTGTGACGGCTCAGGCCTTTTTAATGGCCATGGCCTCGGCGCCTTGCTCACGCACCCAGAACAACGTCGCCCCAGCCACCGCTGCCGGCATCATCAGCAGGTTGACCACCGGCACCAGCAACACCAGGTAGACGATGCCGCCAAAACTCATGCTCTGCCAGCGCTTCTGGCGCAGCCAGGCGAGCATTTCGTTCCAGCCCAGCTTGTGGTTGTCGGCCGGGTAGTCGATGTACTGGATCGCCATCATCCACACACCAAACAGCAGCCACAGCGGTGCTGCCACCAGATTGACCACCGGGATGAACGACAGGATAAACAGGCCGATAGCCCGGGGCAGGAAGTAACCCAGTTTGCGCATTTCCCGGGCCAGGGTGCGCGGGACCATGGCCGCCAGTTCGCCCCAGCTGAACGCCGGGAAATCATCGGTGCCGCGCACCACCACTTCGACCTTTTCCGACAGAAAGCCGTTGAACGGCGCGGCGATAATGTTGGCAAGCATGGTGAAGGTGAAAAACACCATCAGCACCACCAGCACCACAAATAAAGGCCACAGCAGATAATTGAGGAAGCTCAGCCAGCTCGGCAGCGTCGGCATGAGTGTGTCGACCCACAGGCTGAACTGATGGCCGGCGAAGTAGATCAATCCGACGAACAGGATCAGGTTGATTGCCAGCGGCAGCAGCACAAACAGCCGCAGGCCGGGGCTGAGTACCAGTTTGAGACCTTCGCGCAGGTACTGTGGGCCTGAAAGAACGGGGGCGGGCATGGATAACTCCGGGCAATAGGGGCGAACGCGCCGACCTTACCGGCTTTGGGAGTACCGGGAAAGCACGGCCCGCATCGCGACATTAACGGTAACAAAGGTGTCGATTAATAGAGGGCATGGGATAGAGACCACCTATGAGCTGGATTGTTAATCCGTATTTCCTTAATCTTGCCTCCCTCTATACGCTGCACCCATTATTTTCAGGATCTGCGAGTTCAAGCCTTCCCCAAGTGCTTCGCGGTCCTTTTTTATTCCAGCCGTTCTGTAGTCCGGGCGGTCGATAGGAGTGAGTCATGTCTGATACCCGTCATTCGCGAGTGATTATTCTCGGTTCCGGCCCTGCCGGTTACAGCGCTGCCGTCTACGCTGCCCGGGCCAACCTCAAGCCGTTGCTGATCACCGGCATGCAAGCGGGCGGTCAGTTGACCACCACCACTGAAGTCGACAACTGGCCGGGCGACGTCCACGGCCTGACCGGCCCGGTGCTGATGGAGCGCATGAAAGAGCACGCCGAGCGTTTCGAAACCGAGATCGTGTTTGATCACATCAACAAGGTCGACTTCTCCAAGAAGCCTTACAGCCTGACCGGCGACAGCGGTGTGTACACCTGTGACGCGCTGATCATCGCCACCGGCGCCAGCGCTCGGTACCTGGGCCTGCCGTCGGAAGAAGCGTTCATGGGCAAGGGCGTTTCCGCCTGCGCGACCTGCGACGGTTTCTTCTACCGCAACAAGCCAGTGGCTGTGGTCGGTGGCGGCAACACCGCGGTGGAAGAGGCGCTGTACCTGGCCAACATCGCCAGCACCGTGACCCTGGTTCACCGCCGCGAGACCTTCCGCGCCGAGAAGATCCTGATCGACAAGCTGCATGCCCGCGTGGCCGAAGGCAAGATCATCCTCAAGCTCAACGCCACCCTGGATGAAGTCCTGGGCGACAACATGGGCGTGACCGGTGCTCGCCTGAAGAACAACGACGGCAGCTTCGACGAGCTGAAAGTCGACGGCGTGTTCATCGCCATCGGCCACACTCCGAACACCTCGTTGTTCGAAGGCGTGCTGGATGCCAAAGACGGTTACCTGATCGTGCAGGGCGGCCGTGAAGGCAATGCGACTGCCACCAACATCGAAGGTATCTTCGCTGCCGGTGACGTGGCCGACCACGTGTACCGCCAGGCGATCACCTCCGCCGGCGCCGGTTGCATGGCGGCACTGGATGCCGAGCGTTACCTCGACGGTTTGAAGGACGCTTCGTTCTAAACCGTAGAAACAAAAAAACCGGCTGCGAGGCCGGTTTTTTTATGCACGGGATTTGATGATCACCTCAGTCCAAATGTGGGAGCGGGCTTGCTCGCGAAAGCGGTGTGTCAGTCACCCGATGTATTGACTGACACTCTGCTTTCGCGAGCAAGCCCGCTCCCACATTTTGATCTATGTCTGACTCAGGATTTGCGGGTCAGTGGCTGTGCGGCAAACTTCACACCCGCCAACCCATGCTCAATCAGCGCACGAATGTTGCCATGGTCACTGCCTTCAGGCGTGGCCAGCACCGAACGGTAATGCTCGCCAAACGCCAACAGCGCTTCCTGGTCGCTCAAGCCTTCCAGCAGCGCCAGGCCCAGGGTCTTGCACGAACCTTCGTTCTGCCCGGCGGCGTTTTCCACGCTGCCATTGGTGAACGCTTGTGGCTGGTAGTCGTAACCGGCAGCCACAAAGGCCAGGGTATCGGCAAAAACATGTTCGCCACTGTTGAGGCTGGCGCGCAGGGTGTTCAGGTCAGTCATGGGGTTTTCCTTTGGCGAATGCCGCTTGCTGTTCGGCACTGGCTTCTTGCTGGTATTGGGCTTTCCACTCGGCGTACGGCATGCCGTACACCACTTCACGGGCGTCATCGAGGCTCAGCTCGATCTGGCGCTCGTCGGCCTCGGCCTTGTACCACTTGGACAAGCAGTTGCGGCAGAAGCCCGAGAGGTTCATCAGGTCGATGTTCTGCACATCCTTGCGGCTGTCCAGGTGGGCCACCAGCCGGCGGAAGGCGGCGGCTTCGAGTTCGAGGCGTTGTTGATCGTTCATGATGCTCACTGCAAAGGTAAGGGTTAGCGACTGGCCGCCAGGGTGATCGACACCGATTCGGCAAAACGCAACGCATGGGGTTTGTCGACTTCGACTTCGGCGTACAGCACCGATGTATTGCTCATCACCAGGTCGAGGATCTCCTGGGTCAGGCGCTCCAGCAGGGCAAAGCGGTTGCCTTCCACATGGGCGATGATCGCCTTGGTGATGGTGCGGTAGTTCAGCGCGTGGTCGATGTCGTTGTCGCGCACGGCTTCCTGGGCGGCATACAGGATGGTCAGGTTGATCAACACATCCTGCTTGTTGAGGATTTCATCCTCGTTGATCCCGATAAACGTGCGCAAGCACAGGTCCTTGACCCGGATGCGCGCCATGCCTGGCTGAAGTTGTGGCATTGCTACTTGCTCCGTCCAATCAGTTGCAGGAACTCCATGCGCGTGGTGTTCGACTCGCGGAAGGCGCCGAGCATCACCGAGGTGTTCATGGTTGAATTCTGTTTTTCGACACCGCGCATCATCATGCACATGTGCCTGGCTTCGATCACCACCGCCACGCCGGCGGCCTGGGTCACCGTCTGGATGGCGTCGGCAATTTCCCGCGTGAGGTTTTCCTGGATCTGCAGGCGACGGGCGAACATGTCGACGATACGCGCCAGCTTCGACAGGCCGAGCACCTTGCCGGTCGGAATATAGGCCACATGGGCCTTGCCGATAAAGGGCAGCAGGTGATGCTCGCACAGCGAATACAGCTCGATGTCCTTGAGGATCACCATCTCGTCGTTGTCGGAGGCAAACAGCGCACCGTTGACGATTTCTTCCAGGTTCTGCTCGTAGCCGTGACACAGGTACTGCATGGCCTTGGCGGCACGCTTTGGCGTGTCGAGCAAACCCTCGCGCTCGGGGTCTTCACCCAGGCCCTTGAGGATCTCGCGGTAGTGGTGGGGCAGGGACAAAGTCATACAACATCCTCGCAAACGGCTTACTTGATATGCCGCCCGCCGTTGACGGTCAGGGTGGTACCGGTGACATACGGGTTATCCAGCAGGTAGCGCACGCTCTGGTAAATCACCTCGGGGCCGGGCTCGATGCCCAGTGCCGCCTTGGCCAGGACCTTGGCGCGGTAAGCCGCGTCGTCGCCCTCGTTGAACATCACCATTGCCGGGGCAATGCCGTTCACCTTGATATCCGGTGCAAGCTGCGCGGCAAACGACAAGGTCAGGCTGTCGAGCCCGGCCTTGGTGGCGCAGTAGGCAATGTGCTGGCGGCTGCCCTTGCGGGTCACGTCATCGCTGATGTGCACGATATCCGCAGGCGTGGAGCGTTGCAGCAGGTAAGCACAATGCAGGTTGATCAGGTACGGCGCAAGCATGTGCACGCTGAACATGTCGGTAAAGGCGCGGCTCTCGTCGCCGGGCGCTTCCGCCACCCAGGCCGAGGCATTATGAATGATCGCCCGCAGGCTTTGGGTGTGCGTCTTCAGTTCGTCGATGAAGGCGAGAATACCGGTCTCGTTGGAGAAGTCGGCAAACACACCGATCGCACCGCGTTCGCGCAAGGCTTGCACGCCGGGACGTTCGCTGCGGTAGCTGAAAATCACTGGCTGCCCTTCGTCCAGCAGGCGCTGGGCGCAATGCAGGCCGACGCGCTGGCCGGCACCGGTGATCAGGATCGGGGCGGGTGTTGAAGACATGGGAGGCTCGAATCGCTGGCAGGCTAAAACTATACCAGCGAGCGGCCTCCCTTGTACTCAAGCAGCGGCTTCGGTGGCCTTTACCCGGGCTGGCGCCGGATGCAGCCAGCCGGCCAGCAGGTGGGTCGACAACGGGATAAAGAAGTAAACCATCAATGGCGTGAGCGCGAGGGTGCTGACCAGCACACGGCTCAACAACCCCAACTCGCTGAGCAGCGGCTCAAGGCCGAAGTTGAACAGCAGCGACACCGGGAAAAATGCCAGCCAGATGGCCACGGCCTGCTTCCAGCGCGGCGGACGTGCGGCGGCGGCGCCAAACCAGCCGTCGATACCGCGTACGCGATGCTCCGACGGCGCAGCAAACAGCTCACTGCCACGCCCGAGCCATGCACCACGGGAGGCGGAAAACTCCCACGCATGCAGGGTTTTTTCGTCGGCGAAACGGAAAATAATCTGGAACTCGTCATCGTTGGGCGGCGGTGCAAGCACGCCTGAACCCAGGTAACCGGGGAAGTCCGTGGCCAATTGCTCGCCTTCGCGCAGCCAGGCCATCAACTCTTCATAGCGACCCTTGGCCACGCGGCGCGCAACCATCAGGGTGACGGGGGAGGTAGACATTGTGTATCTCCATAAGGATCAGGTGCACTGGGCCGGGTAGGCGGCGCACGAACGAAGCTGCGGGGTAAGCAGCCACGTTGAAAAAACAGGCAAGGATTATTCCTGTTTTGCAGAAATACACCAGCGACATTGGTCGGCTTGTCGAAGACCTTGAATCGGACAGCTGTATGGGCGTTAAATGGGATCCAAGTTCCTGACAGTATATTGATGCCCTGATGTCTGTAATGACTGCTCCACGTCCCGAAATGGCCCTTGGCAACCCTGCCGATTCCGATGAGCTGTTTCCGATTCGCGAAGTCGCGAGATTGACAGGCATCAACCCTGTCACCTTGCGTGCCTGGGAACGGCGTTACGGGCTGATCCACCCGGTTCGCACCGAAAGTGGGCACCGCCTGTATTCGCGCACCGATATCGAGACCGTTCATCGCATTCTTGACTGGATCGAGCGTGGCGTGGCCGTGAGCAAGGTCGGCAAGATCCTCGCCCGCGACGATCATCAAGTCGAAGCGGCGGCTGCTTCGCCGGCAGGTGCAGAGCATGAATGGGCCCAATGGCAGGCGCAGTTGCGAACGGCCGTCGGTGCCTTCGACGACCGGCAACTGGACCGGTTGTATGGCCAGATTTTCGCCGCCTACCCGGTCGCGGTGGTGTTCCAGGACATCCTGATGCCCCTCTGGCAGCAACTGTTGCGACATCAGGGGTTGTTTGGCCAAACCAGTGAATGGCTGTTTTTTGATGGATTCCTGCGCAGCCGAACCTGGAAACGCCTGCAGATAGGCTGTGCCTCAGCGGCGCCGCGGGTATTGCTGGCCGCCATTGCGGGGGAGTGCCGAGAGCTGGAGTTGTTGGTCGCAGGCCTGTTGATGAGCGGTGACGAGTTGGCGGTCAAGGTTCTGGCTGTGGGCCAGCCGATGGATGAATTGACCCTTGTCTGTGAAAAAACCAGGCCACAAGCCCTTGTGGTGTTCTCCAATCACTCGCCGGCCAATGGCTTGCCTCGGCGCCTTGAACGGCTGGCCCTGACCCTGGATTGCCCGCTGTTGCTGGCCGGCGATGCGGCGGAGTTGGCGCAGGAACAACTGGTGGGTTCATCCGTCGGCTGCCTGGGTAACGAAGGGCGATTGATGCAGCGCCGCTTGCAGCAGTTTCTGCGCGGTAACCTGGATACCTGACTTCAGGCGTGGACTTCGGGGTGAAACAGGCGGTGTTGCTGCAGGATAAACTGGCGCAGGCGCTCGGTCTCATCCACATCGTTCTGGCTCAGGCGGTAGGCGAACAATCCTCGGGCAGTTTCCCGTTCCAGCGTGCCCCGCACCGAAATGCGCTCGTACCCGGACGGACTGAACCACAGCGAAAAGGTTCTTGGCGCCTTGATCCGCCCGCGAATTTCCACCAGCAATCCCTTGAATGACACCTCATGCACCCACAGCGCACCGGGCTGGCCCTTGATGTTTTCCAGCGGCACCGGCTCTTCGAGCGCCAGGCGCCACGGGCGGATCATCGGCCCGTCTTCGAAAATACTCGGTACACCCAGCCGCAGATGCACGGCATGAAACTCGTCTTCCACCAATTGCAGCGGAAACGTCATTTGCTGGTTGTCGAATTGGGCCTGGAGGGTGACATGGTCATGGGCGGCCAGGCGGGTGAGCAGATCACGAATCTGCGCACCGCCATTGACCGTCAGGCTCGACGACGCGTCCCGCATATTGAGTTGCGGGTTATGGTGCATGGTCTGAATAAAATCCAGCTCGTCCTGCGTCAAAAGCGCGTCGCGTTGCATTGATCTTGCTCAAGAAAAAGGTATTAAAACGCCATTATCTCTTTAAAGACCGCGTTTTCTAGTTTTTGTTAGATCCGCTCGTCGCCTTGAGTGCCGCAAGCTCCGCCTTGAGGTCAGCCAACTGGGCTTCCAGTTGCGCGACACGCTGCTGGGCCTTGACCTGAACGGTCACATCCTTCTGCACACCGACAAAGTAGGTCTGCTTGTCGGCCGGGTTGTAAACCGTCGATAACGACAGCTCGTTCCAGAAATGTGTGCCGTCCTTGCGGTAATTGCGCAGGATTTCCCGGCAGGCGCCGCCACTCTCCAGGGCTTCGCGAATCGCCATCAGCCCCGGCTGGTCACGATCGCCCGATTGCAGGAAGCGGCAGTCCTGATAGAGGATTTCGTCGAGGGTGTAGCCAGTCATGCGCTCGAAGGCCGGGTTCACATAAATCAGTGGCTTGTCCTTGCCTTCGCGCTCGGCGATAACGATGCCGTCGTTGGAAGCGTTGATCACCAGTTGCATCAGCTTGGCGTTAATCATTGAGCGGTCCATGGCTTGTAGTTGGAGTTTGCAGTTTAAGACATGCCGGCAGCCTGTCCATGGGCCCCAGCTGTTAATATCCCAGGCTTTTAGTCAGCTACAGGATCAGATTGATGAAAGTCGCCATCCTTTCCGGCTCGGTGTACGGCACGGCTGAAGAAGTCGCCCGTCATGCTGCAAGCATCCTCAACGCTGCCGGCTTCGACGCCTGGCACAATCCGCGGGCAACCCTCGCCGACGTACAGGGCTTTGCTCCGGAAGCCTTCCTGGCCGTGACGTCCACCACTGGCATGGGCGAACTGCCCGACAACCTGCAGCCGCTGTACTCGACCATTCGCGACCAACTGCCGGCCGCCTGGCGAGGCTTGCCCGGCGCGGTGATCGGCCTGGGCGACGCCAGCTATGGCGACACCTTCTGCGGCGGCGGCGAGCAAATGCGCGAGCTGTTTGCCGAGTTGGGCGTGCACGAAGTGCTGCCGATGCTGCGCCTGGACGCCAGCGAAAGCGTGACCCCGGAAGCCGACGCCGAGCCGTGGCTGGCCGAGTTGGTTACTGCACTGCGCGGTTGACCGGAAACTCGCGCAACAACGCTAGCCAGGCCTGGGCGGCTTTCGACAGATAGGCGCCCTCACGCCAGATAAAGGCAATGTCCCAGCGCAGGTATTCCGGTGCCTTGAGCGTCAGGCGCACCACGCCGGGCCTTATCAGGCCCCGGGCTACTACGCTGGGCAGCAGCACCACGCCTTGGCCGGCGGCCACCAGGGCCGCAAGGAAATCCGCCTGGCCGCTGCGACCACTTTCCTTCGGGGTGAAGCCCAGTTGCTGACAGGCCTGTAGCAGGCGGTCGTTCAACACAAAACTGCGCTGATACATCAGGAACGGCGTGTCAGCCAACTCCTCCAGGCGGATCTGCGCGTTATCGGCCAATGGATGGTCCATCGGCAGCAGGGCATCCAGCGGTTCATCGCAGAATGCCTGCCAGGCGAATGCCGGGTCGCTGGGCATCAGGCTGCCGCCCACTTCCAGCTCTCCGCTCAAGATCGCCTGCTCGATATTGCGGCTGCCGCCTTCCAGCAACTGGATGGTGACGTTCGGATAACGCCGGCGGTATTCGGCAAACAGCCCGGCGAACAACGTGTCGCCGCCCAACTGCGGCAGGCCCATGCGCAACTCGCCACGGGTCAACTGATTCAAGTCATCCAGCTCACTGAGCAACTCGGCTTGCTGGCGCAGCATGGCCTCCGCCCGCTGCAGCACCACTTGTCCGGCAGCCGTCAGGCGAATCTGCGAACCCAGGCGATCCAGCAGCGGCGTGCCCAGGCTTTGCTCCAGTTGTGCCACCTGCTTGCTGACGGCGGACTGGCTGATGTGCAGGGTTTTGCCGGCCTGGGTAAAGCCGCCGCGGTGGATCACTTCGACAAAGCTGCGCAGTTGTTTAAATTCCATCGATATGATTCCAGTTTGGAATAGCTTGCAGTCTAACAATTCGCTGTGGGGATGCCAGGGGCCTCTTTAAAATGGGAGCCCTGCGAGGACCCAAAGCTCATGAAACGTTTCACCTTCAAAGTCGTCGGTCGGTTGTTGACTGAACTGATTGTGCTGCTGGCCATATATTTTCTGGGCTGCCAATTGGCCGCCTGGCTGAGCTGGCCTATTCCCGGTGGTGTGGTCGGCCTGGGCCTGTTGTTGCTGACCTTCGCCACCGGCCTGGTAAAACCGGCGGCTCTGCAACTGGGCGCCGGTGTACTGATGGCGGAGATGCTGCTGTTCTTTATT
The DNA here is from genome assembly GCF_013385475.1 of Pseudomonas sp. G5001. Lineage (NCBI taxonomy): Bacteria > Pseudomonadati > Pseudomonadota > Gammaproteobacteria > Pseudomonadales > Pseudomonadaceae > Pseudomonas > Pseudomonas sp. G5001. The sequence goes on along the minus strand of NZ_JACAPZ010000020.1, from coordinate 2,866 downwards.
CCTGCCTTGATGAGCCTTTTGGACTACGGTGGCCTGGTAAAGCACGACGGCTGGCGGATCATGTTGGTGATCGGCTTCAGCACCTTGTCGGTGATGCTGGTGACTGCGTTTACCGTGGAATTCGTCTGCCGCTGGAAGCTGCGCCATGAAGCTTGAGCTGATGCCGATGTTCTGGCTGGCGCTGACCCTCGGCGCCTACGGCTTCAGCCGCTGGATCTACCGGCGCACCGGGCGCTACCTGCTGTCGCCGCTGATCCTGGTGCCGGCGCTGCTGCTGGCGGTGGCCGTGCCGATGAAAACCGCCTATGCCGAATACGCCACCGACACCCACTGGCTGATGCTGGTGCTGGGCCCGGTGACCGTGGCGTTCGCGATTCCGATCTGGCAACAGCGCCAATTGCTGATGCGCCACTGGTCAGCGTTATTGCTGGGGATGGTCGCGGGCAGCGCGGCGTCCATCGCCACTTCGTATGGCCTGGCCAAGGCCCTCGCTCTCGACAGCTCGGTGACGATGTCGTTGGTGCCCCGTTCGATCACCACCCCGTTCGCCATGCCGGTGTCTTCCGACCTGGGCGGCGTGCCGGAACTGACGGCGGTGTTCGTGATGTTCACCGGGGTGTTTGGCGCCATGCTCGGCGGCGTACTGCTCAAGTGGTTGCCGTTGCGCACGCCATTGGCTCGTGGCGCATTGTTTGGCGTGGGCGCTCATGGCGCGGGTGTCAGCCGGGCTCATGAAGTGGGCGGCGAGGAAGGCTCCGTGGCGGGCCTGGTAATGGTGCTGACCGGGTTGCTCAACCTGTTCGCCGCGCCTTTATTGGCGTCGCTTCTCTGACACGCGCAGAACAAAATCGAACTATCCTCAGGACTGACCCGTTCGGTCATCAAGCTGGCTGCCAATGCAACTACGGCGGCCTCGAGGTCTGACTAGACTGCCTCTTCACTCAAAAAAACAATAATAAGCGCGCCAAGGAGGTCATTGCCGTGAGCCTAGCCACTGTTCAATCGACACACAGTGTAAAAGACCAGGTCAGCGCGGCCGAATGGCAGGCCCGCGTCGACCTCGCCGCGTGCTATCGCCTGGTGGCGATGCATGGTTGGGACGACCTGATTTTCACCCACATCTCGGCCAAGGTGCCGGGCACCGAAGACTTCCTGATCAACCCCTACGGGCTGATGTTCCACGAGATCACCGCGTCGAGCCTGGTGAAGGTCGATCAGGCCGGCAACAAGCTGATGGACAGTCCCTACGAGGTCAACCCTGCCGGGTACACCATTCACAGTGCGGTGCACGAAGTGCGGCACGATGTGGTCTGCGTGCTGCACACCCACACCGCCTCCGGCATTGCCGTCTCCGCGCAGAAACAGGGCGTGCTGCCCATCAGCCAGCAATCGTTGTTCGTGTTGTCCAGCCTGGCCTATCACGCCTACGAAGGTGTGGCGCTGAACCACGAGGAAAAGGCCCGCTTACAGGCCGACCTTGGCGAAAACAATTTCCTGATGCTGCACAACCACGGTCTGCTGACCTGTGGCGGCAGCATCGCCGATACGTTCCTGATGATGTTCATCTTCCAGCGCACCTGCGATATCCAGGTGATGGCGCAGAACGGTGGCGCTGAACTGATCAGCATTGCGCCGCAGATATTGGCCGGTGCCCGGGCGATGATCGCCGGGGTCACCAAAAGCGCTCAGGGCATGGGCGGCGCGCTGGCGTGGCCGGCGTTGCTGCGCAAACTCGATGCACTCGACCCCGGGTATAAAAGCTGATGCCACTCGCCGAGATCCCGCTGCGCATCTGGCGCCAGCGTGCCCAGAGCTTTGAGTTTCGCGGCCGCACCATTCGGTACTGGGTGGCGGGGCAGGGCGAGCCGTTGCTGCTGATCCATGGTTTTCCCACGGCCAGTTGGGATTGGCATTACCTCTGGCAGCCGTTGGCCCAGCGCTATCAAGTGATTGCCTGCGACATGCTGGGGTTTGGCGATTCGGCCAAGCCGCTGGACCACACCTATTGCCTGCTGGAGCAGGCGGACTTGCAACAGGCGTTGCTGGAGCATCTTTGGGTGCAGCAGCCGGTGCATGTGCTGGCCCATGATTACGGTGACAGTGTTGCGCAGGAGTTGTTGGCGCGGCATTACGAAGGCCGGTTTCGGATGGGCAGTTGTGTGTTTCTCAACGGTGGGTTGTTTCCGGAGACGCATCGTCCGGCGTTGGTGCAGAAGCTGTTGCTGAGCCCATTGGGTTGGATGATTGGGCGGGCGTTTGGGCGTAATGCCCTGGCTAACAGTTTTGGGCAGATTTTCGGGCCGGCGACTCGGCCCAGTGAGAGTGCGCTGGATGATTTCTGGAGCTTGATCGAGAGCCAGGATGGGCCGCGGATTCTGCACAAGTTGATTGCGTATATTCCTCAGCGTCGGCGGCAGCGGGATCGATGGGTGGCGGCCATGCAGCGGGGGGAGGTGCCGTTGCGGGTGATCGATGGGGAGGTTGATCCGATTTCCGGGGGGCATATGGTTCAGCGTTATCGTGAGCTGGTGCCGCACGCGGATACGGTGTTGCTGGCGAATATTGGGCACTACCCGCAGATTGAGGCGCCGGTGCAGGTGTTGAAGCATTATTTGGCGTTTCGGGAGGGGCTTGGGGTTGGGGCTGCTCGGGTGGCTTATTCTTGATTGGGGTTGAGTACATATCCGTTATTTAGGTAACGGCGGCTTATGGTTCCGCTCTTACAGCGGGTCACTTTTGAAAAGCGCCAAAGTAACCAAAGCGCTCTGCCCCGCCTGTCGGCGCCTCGCTAGGGCTCGGCGTTCCCTCACTCCGGCATTGCTCCGCGGGCCGCCGCGACGGGCCATCCATGGCCCGGCGCGGCTAA
>NZ_JACAPZ010000002.1:0-29655 GCF_013385475.1 Pseudomonas sp. G5001 | reverse complement strand
TGCCGGAGTGAGGGAACGCCGAGCCTAGGCGAGGCGCCGACAGGCGGGGCAGAGCGCTTTGGTTACTTTGCCGCTTTTGCAAAGTGACTCGCTGTAAGAGCGAAACCATAGGTGGCCGTTACCGAAGAAACGGATATGTACCCAATCAATCACCCCACCATCTCCCGAACCCGATACCACAACATCCCCAACGCCAGCAGCGGCGAACGCAACACCTTCCCCCCAGGAAACGTCATATGCGGCACCTGGCTGAAAATATCCAACCCCCGGCTCTGCCCAGCCTGAATCCCCTCAGCCAACAACCGCGCACACCAGTGAGTCACGTTCAACCCATGCCCCGAATACCCCTGGGCATAGAACACATTCGGATGCTGCTTCAGGCGCCCCACCTGGGGAAAGCGATTGGCGGTGATGCCGATCTTCCCCCCCCACTGAAACTCAATCGCGGTATTCGCCAACTGCGGAAAAACCTTGAGCATCTTCGGCCGCATATACCCCGCGATATCCACCGGATCACGCCCCGAATAATGACAAGCCCCCCCAAACAACAACCGCCGATCCGCCGAAAGGCGGTAATAATCCAACCCCACTTTCTGATCACACAACGCCAGGTTCTGCGGAATCAACTGATCAGCCACCCCAACCGACAGCGGCTCGGTCGCAATGATGTAGCTCCCCGCTGGCAACACCTTGCCGCTCAACTTCGGCTCCAATTCCTCCAGATGCGCATTGCACGCCAGCACCAGGTTACCGGCGCGCACGGTGCCGGACGCGCAACGCACCTGCACCGTGTCGCCATGGATCAACTCCAGCACCGGGCTGTCTTCAAAGATCCGCACCCCAAGGGATTCGGCCACACCAGCCTCCCCCAGCACCAGGTTCAACGGGTGCAGATGCCCGGAGCCCATGTCCACCAGGCCACCGGCATACAAGCCTGAGCCAACCACCTGCGCCATATCCTGCGATGCCACCAACCGTGTTTCAGGCGCATACCCCAAGGCAGCCAGGCTCTCCAGCTCCCCCTGAAACGCCGCAAACTGCGCCGGCGTATTCGCCAACTCGCAAAACCCCCAGCGCAAATCACAGTCAATCCCGTGCTCGCGAATCCGCTCCCCCACCAGCGCCACCGAATCGATCCCGGCCTGCTGCAGGTAACGCACGCCCTCCTCCCCCACGTACCTGGCAAAGCCCGATACGTCATGCCCAATCCCGCGAATCAACTGCCCGCCATTGCGCCCGCTGGCGCCCCAGCCAATCCGCCGGGCCTCCAGCAGGATCACCGACAGCCCGCGCTGGGCCAGTTCGATGGCGGTGTTGACCCCGGTGAACCCACCGCCGATCACACACACATCGGCGGTCAGGTCAGCCCCCAGCGCTGGGCGCCGGGGCATGGCGTTGGCCGAAGCCAGGTAATAGGAACGAGCGTGGTCGGAGGAGGAACGGTTCATTTGTTGGTCTTCACTTTGCTCCAGGACCGCGTCATCAAGCGCATGACGGCGGGCGTCGGGGTGGTGGAAATGTAGAGTTTGTCGAGCACTTCCTGGGACGGGTAGATCTCGGGGTTGTTCACCAGCTCGGGGGCCATGAAGGCCTTGGCCGCCGGGTTCGGGTTGGCGTATCCGACGCTGGCGCTGACCTTGGCGATCACTTCAGGGTCCAGCAAGTAGTTGATGAAGGCGTGGGCGGCTTTCGGGTTGGCGGCGTCCGCCGGGATGGCCAGCAGGTCGAACCACAGGTTGCTGCCTTCCTTGGGGATCGAGTAGGCGATGTTCACGCCGTTCTTGGCTTCCTTGGCGCGGTTGGCCGCCTGGAACACGTCGCCGGAATAACCGAAGGCGACGCAGATATCACCGTTGGCCAGGTCCGAGATGTACTTGGAGGAATGGAAATAAGTGATGTACGGCCGCAGGGTCAGCAGCTTGGCCTCGGCCTGTTTGTAGTCTTCGGGATTCTCGCTGCGCGGGTCCTTGCCCATGTAGTTGAGGATCGCCGGGAACAGTTCATCCGCCGAGTCGAGGAATGCTACGCCGCACTCGTGGAGCTTCTTGATGTTCTCCGGTTCAAACAGCACGGCCCACGAATCGATATGGTCGATGCCCAACACCTGCTTGACCTTGTCCACGTTATAGCCGATGCCGTTGGTGCCCCACAGGTACGGCACCGAATGCTCGTTGCCCGGGTCGTTTTTCTCCAGCAGCTTGAGCAGCTTGGGGTCGAGGTTCTTGAAGTTGGGTAGCTGCGAACGGTCCAGCTTGAGGAACGCGCCGGCCTTTACCTGGCGCGCCAGGAAGTGGTTGGACGGCACCACCACATCGTAGCCGGTACGGCCGGCGAGCAGTTTGCCTTCCAGGGTTTCGTTGGAGTCGAACACGTCGTAGATCACCTTGATCCCGGTCTTGGCCTGGAAGTCGGCCAAGGTGGTCTCACCGATGTAGTCGGTCCAGTTGTACACACTGACCGTCTGCGCGGCGTGGCCCGCGCTGCTGAACAACGCCGCCAAGGCCAGCGGGAGAAGCTTTTTCACCAGACGCATATCGACACCCCTTTGCTTGATTGATTTTTATGTATTCATCCAGCCATTCTGCCAGTAGCAGCTGTCGAGCCTTGGCGAGGCTGCGCAGCGTTGTATCAGACACAATTGCGGTGGGCCCGACGCAGCCTCGCTAAGCTACGGACGAGTCGTCAGACGCTCAGCAGCAGGAACTCACGTTCCCAGGAGCTGATCACCCGCTTGAAATTCTCGTGTTCGGCACGCTTGACCGCGACGTAGCCGCGCACAAACTTGTCTCCCAGGTACTGCTTGACGGTGTCGCACTCTTCCATGCGCGCCAGGGCGTCTTCGATGGTGATCGGCAGCCTCAGGTTGCGGCGCTCGTAGGCGCGGCCTTCCACCGGGGCACTGGGCTCGACCTTTTCGATCATGCCGAGGTAGCCGCACAACAGGCTGGCAGCGATGGCCAGGTACGGGTTGGCGTCGGCGCCCGGCAGGCGGTTTTCCACGCGCATGGCGTCGGGGCTGGAGCTCGGTACACGCAGGCCGACGGTGCGGTTTTCTTCGCCCCACTCGACGTTGACCGGTGCCGAGGTGTCCGGCAGGAAGCGGCGGAACGAGTTGACGTTAGGCGCAAACATCGGCAGCAGCTTGGGGATGTACTTCTGCAGGCCGCCGATGTGGTTGAGGAACAGTTGGCTCTTGTTGCCGTGCTCATCGACAAACACCTGCTTGCCGGTGGCGATCTCCACCACGCTCTGGTGCAGGTGCATGGCGCTGCCGGGCTCGTCGGCCACCGGTTTGGCCATGAAGGTGGCCGCCACGTTGTGCTTGAGTGCAGCCTCGCGCAGGGTGCGTTTGAACACGGTGATCTGGTCGGCCAGGTCCAGGGCATCGCCGTGGCGGAAGTTGATTTCCATCTGCGCCGGGCCGTCTTCATGGATCAGCGTGTCGAGGTCCAGGCCCTGGGCTTCGCACCAGTCGTAGACGTCTTCGAACAGCGGGTCGAACTCGTTGGCAGCGTCGATGGAGAACGACTGGCGGCCACTTTCGGCGCGACCGGAACGGCCCAGCGGGGTCTTCAGCGGCAGGTCCGGGTCTTCGCAGCGCTGGGTCAGGTAGAACTCCATCTCCGGCGCGACAATCGGCTGCCAGCCCTGGTCGGTATAGAGTTGCAGGACCTTTTTCAGCACGTTGCGCGGCGACAGTTCGATGGGGTTGCCCTGCTTGTCGAAGGTGTCGTGGATCACGATGGCCGTCGGCTCGATGGCCCATGGCACCACGTAGGTGGCGTTGGACACCGGGCGGCAGATCATGTCGATGTCGGCCGGGTCCAGCAGGTCGTAGTAGATATCGTCGTCGACAAAGTCCCCGGTTACCGTTTGCAGCAACACACTTTCCGGCAGGCGCATGCCTCGCTCATGCAGGAACTTGTTGGTGGGCGAAATCTTGCCGCGTGCGATGCCAGTCAAATCACTGATCACGCATTCGACTTCGGTAATCTTGTGTTCTTTCAGCCAGGCGGACAGCTGATCGAAGGGGGCGTTCATAAGGACCTCGTCATGGGTTGGATGCTGCGCCGCGGGCTTCCCTCGCGGCGCATTGAGGTCTATCTTGGGCCAGCCGTCCAACGGCATCTATCCACTTTGCGCCAACCACAACGCACCAATAGAGTGCGCCCAGGTTACCCATGACACAGGCAACAGCTTTGCGCGTACAGGCCTTCACCACCGGTGATGTGGCCGCTCAATGCAGTGCGACACCCGGTTGGGTGCAGCAGTACCAGCAGATGTCCCCAGGGCATTTCGCCGGGCAGATCCGCTACCTCGACCTGCAAGGTGTCGAGGTGTACGAAGAGCGGATGAACACCCGGGTGGAGCAGAACTTCAACGCGCCGCCGGGTTCCCTGGCGTTCTGTTTCGATGGCAGCGACAACGCGCTGTACGTGCTCAATGGCGAAAGCCGCAACACCTGGATCACCCCGGAACACTACCGCGAAGTGGCAGTGGTGTTCGGGCCGCAGTTTGTCCAGCGCCATGGTCTGGATGTGGCGAAGCTGGAGGGGTTGTTCATGGCCCCGCTCAACTCCCTGCAAAACCCGTTGTTCAGCCGCTGGCTCAGCGGCACGCTGACACGGCTGTCGGCGACGCTGGACCTGCCGAGTCGTGATGCCCTCACGCAACAGTTGCTCGACGATTGCCTGTTCATCCTCGACAACGCCTGCGTGTGCCTCGACAAGGGCTCATTGCAGCGACGCACCGAGGAGCGAATCATCATGGCGCGCATTGGCGAATGGGCGGCGGATGTGCCGGATGAAACCGTCAACCTGCTGCAGCTGGCGCGCATTGCCGGGGTGCCGTTGCGCCAGTTGCAGCACGGGTTCAAGACGTATACCGGGATGAGCCCGGCGCAGTGGTTGCGGTTGCGCCGGTTGAACAGTGCACGGCGGGAGTTGTTGAACCCGCCGTCAGTGGACACCACCGTGGCGGAGGTGGCGATGAATTGGTCGTTCTGGCATTTGGGGCGGTTTTCCAACAGTTATCGGGCGTTGTTTCAGGAGTTGCCCAGCGAGACCCTGAAGCGCCAGAGGTAAGTGTGGGAGCGGGCTTGTGTGGGAGCGGGCTTGCTCGCGAATGCGGTGGGTCAGTCAATAAATCTGGCACTGATACACCGCCTTCGCGAGCAAGCCCGCTCCCACATTTGAAGATCGTTCCCACGCGGAGCGTGGGAACGATCAGGTCCGAAGAAACGCCAGCATCAACTGATTCACCCGCTCCGCCGCCTCCAGCTGCACCATATGCCCCTGCCCCGGCAGTATCTCCACCTGAGCGTCCAACCCATGGGCATGGCTCGCCGGGATGATTGCGTCCTCACTGCCCCAGATCACCAGGCTCGGCTGCTGCCCCACCACACTGCGCAAATCCACCAATTGCCGACCACCGCTGAACAACGCCCCGGTGATCTGCCGCAACGCCTGCTCCACACCCTCCAGGCGCTTGAACTTGAGCATGTCTTCCAGCATCTGCCGGGTCACCAGCGCCGGATCGCTGAACAGTTGCACCAGTTGCGGCTTGAGTGCATTGCGATTGCTCGCGTCGATAAAACCTTGCAGGTAATCACTGTTGATCTGCGTACCCAATCCAGCGCTGGCGATCAGGGTCAACGACGCCACACGCTGCGGTGCCACCCGCGCGAGGTTCAGGGAAACCAGCCCGCCCATGGAATGCCCGGCGAGGTGTACCCGGTCAACCTTCAGATAATCCAGCAGTGCCAATACCGCCTGGCTCAGCTCCTCAAGCTCGCCTGTTTGCAGGTACTTGCCCGACTCGCCATGCCCCGGCAAATCCAGGGCGATCACCCGCCGCTCAGCCGCGAGCACCGGGTGATTGAACAGCCAGTTATTCAGGTCGCCACCAAAGCCGTGCACCAGCACCAGCGGTGTGCCGCCCTCCCCGAGGTCCAGATAGCGCAGCAGGCGCCCGCCCACCTCGACCTTCTGTGCCGATGGCCCGCTGGCTTCAGCCTCGGCGGCACTGGAAACGAACCCCGCCTGGAACGCCTCGATCACCCCATCAATCTCGGCCTCGCTGGCCTCGCCTTCCACCACGATTGCCAGCAATGCCCCCACGGGCAAGGTCTCATCGCTCTGGGCCAACACCCGCCGCAGCACCCCGCTGAAGGGTGCCTCGACACTGCTGGAAATCTTGTCGGTCTCGACATCCAGCATTTCTTCACCCTTCTCCACCGGGTCGCCCGGCTGCTTGAGCCAGACATCAACCCGGCCCTCGGTCATCGACAGCCCCCACTTGGGCATGGTCAGTGTATGGATCATGCGGCATTCCTCTTGTCGGCGATCTTCAGCACCGCAGCTTCGATCTTCGCCGCGTTGGGGATGTACAGGTCTTCCAGGGCATCGGAGAACGGCACCGGGGTATGGGGCGCGGTGACCATTTCGATCGGCGCGCGCAGGAAGCTGAACGCGCGTTGCGCCACCAATGCACTGATGTCCGTGGCAATCGAACAACGTGGATTGGATTCGTCGATCACCACCAGGCGCCCGGTTTTCTCCACGCTTTCAAGGATGCTGTCTTCGTCCAGCGGGCTGGTGGTGCGCAGGTCCAGCACTTCGCAATCGATGCCTTGGCGCGCCAGGTTGGCCGCCGCTTCCAGGGCGATGTGCACCATGCGCCCGTAGGTCACCAGGGTTACGTCATTGCCTTCACGCACGAAGTTGGCTTCGCCGAACGGCACGGTGTACAGCTCTTCCGGCACTTCGCCCTGGAGGCTGTAGAGCATTTTGTGTTCGAGGAAAATCACCGGGTCGTTGTCGCGGATCGCCTGGATCAGCATGCCCTTGGCGTCATAGGGCGTGGCCGGGCACACCACCTTGAGCCCGGGAATATGCGTCCACATCGAGGTGAGCATCTGCGAATGCTGGGCCGCCGCACGCAGGCCGGCGCCGTACATGGCGCGCACCACCAGCGGCGTGGTGGTCTTGCCACCGAACATATAGCGAAACTTCGCCGCCTGGTTGAGCAACTGGTCGAGGCAGCAGCCGATAAAGTCGACGAACATCAACTCGCACACCGGGCGCATGCCACGGGTGGCTGCACCGACGGCCATGCCCACATAACCGACCTCGGAAAGTGGCGCGTCGAGCACGCGGTCGGGGAACTCCGGATACAGCCCCTTGGTGACGCCGAGCACGCCACCCCAGGCGTCCTGTTCACCGGGCGAACCGGTGCCGCCGGACACGTCCTGGCCGATGATGAACACGCTCTGGTCGCGGCGCATCTCTTGGGCCAGGGCTTCGTTGATTGCCTGCTGATAGCTGATTTTTCTAGCCATGATGACTTCTCCACGGATTGTTTTTGTAGTGGGTGGCGGTTAGCGGTAGGCGACGTAGACATCGCTCAGCAGGTCGGCGGCCTGGGGTTTGGGATCGGACTTGGCCAGGCGCACGGCGTCTTCGATCAGCTGCGCGACTTCGGTGTCGATGCGTTCGAACTGAGCCGCGTCGAGCCAGCCTTCGGCGGTGCAGCGCTGGCGAAACAGGCTCAGGCAGTCGCCGGTTTCCCGCAGGTTTTTCACTTCGTCCGGGCCGCGATAGGTTTGCGCATCGCCTTCGAAGTGGCCGTAGAAACGGCTCAGTTTGACCTCCACCAGCGTCGGCCCTTTACCGCTGCGGGCACGCTCTACCGCAACGCCGAGGGCGGCGTGCACGGCAAAAAAGTCGTTGCCGTCGACAATCACCCCCGGCATGCCAAAACCCACGGCGCGCTCGGCAATGTCCTTGCAGGCCACCGACCAGCCGGACCCGGTGGCTTCGGCATAACCGTTGTTCTCGGCCACGAACAGGCACGGCAGGTTCATGATCGAGGCCAGGTTCATCGCTTCAAACACCGCGCCCTCGTTGGAGCCGCCGTCGCCGAAAAACGCGACCGCCACCCCCGCGCTGCCCTTGAGCTTGGCCGCCAGGGCCGCACCGGCCGCCAGCGGCGCCCCGGCCCCCACAATGCCGTTGGCGCCGAGCATGCCCTTCTCCTGGTCGGCAATGTGCATGGAGCCGCCCTTGCCGCCGCACACCCCGGTTTTCTTGCCGTAGATCTCGGCCATCATGCCGAACACGTCCACACCCTTGGCGATGCAATGGCCGTGGCCACGGTGGTTGGACGCGATGCAATCTTCATCGTTGAGGTGGGCCATGACCCCGGCGGCGCTGGCCTCCTGGCCGGCATACAAATGCACGAAACCGGGAATCTCGCCGGTGGCGAATTCCACGTGCAGGCGTTCTTCGAAATCACGGATGGTGCGCATCACGGTGTAGGCATGGAGCAATTGATCGGTGGACAGGTGAGTGGACATCTTGTTGTTCTCCAGGTTGTCTCGACACACAAAAGGCTGGATCAGGCCAGCTGCAAGGCACTCAGCACGGCCTGTGCCAATCCGCTGGAAAACCCGGGAAAGCCTTGACCCAGAGCAGTTGCCTGGAAGCGTGGACGTGCCACTGTGGGCCGTTCAATGAGACGCGCCGTTGCAACCTGCCCGCAGCGTCTGCGGCGCAATGAGACGCTGCGTCTCACCTCGGGCAGTTGGTCAGGCCGGCCTTGTTCCTCCCGGCCCATGGGCGCTTAATGGCGGGCATAACAACAAGGATCGAGAACCGGAGGCTTCAATGCTCGCCGTGAACTCCAAGGACCATGTCGACTGTGTCAGCCGCGTGGTACGCAACGCCGACCGCCTGCCCCAGGCTCCGGTGCCGTCGCTGATTTTTGATTCCTGGCGCCGCTCCATGGAGCAGCACCACCTCGACCCCGGCTCCCTGCAAGGGCCGCGCATCCTCACCAGCACCCTGCTCAAGGAATGCCGCGAACGCGCCGAACTGTTCATGCGCATCGCCAGCGAGGAAGTCGGGCAGATTCACAACCGGGTGCGCCACGCCGATTACTGCGTGATGCTTACCGACGCCCAGGGCCAGACCATCGACCATCGTGTGGACGCCGGCATTCGCAACGACTGCCGCAAGGCCGGCCTGTACCTGGGCACCTGCTGGTCGGAAGCCGAGGAAGGCACCTGCGGCGTGGCCACGGTGCTGACCAGCAAGGCCGCGGTCACCGTGCACAAGCGCGACCACTTTCGTGCGGCGTTTATCGGCCTGACCTGCTCTGCCGCCCCCATCTTTGATCCCCAGGGCAACCTGCTGGGCGTGATGGACGCCTCCGCCCTCAAATCGCCGGATGACCGGCGCAGCCAGCACCTGGTGCGGCAGATGGTGGCGCAAAGCGCGCGGGCCATCGAGAACGCGTTTTTCATGCACAGCGCCCGGCAACATTGGGTGTTGCAGGCCCACAGCACGCCCGGTTACGTCGACAGCCAGCCGGACATGCTGCTGGCGTGGGACCAGGATGGGCGGCTGCAAGCCTTGAACAGCAAGGCGCGGCAGGCCCTGAGATTGCGCTTCGGGCAGTTGCCGGAGCATATCGGCGAAGTGTTTGACCTGGACGCGTTGCGCGCCGTGACCGATCAATCGACGCAGCAGTTGCATTGGCTCGGCGAGCCGGGGGCGTTGCAGGTACGGGTCAGCGCGCCGCGGCGTAAGGCTGCACGTGCGACGGTGTCTTCAAGTCATCAGGTAGACCCGCGAGTAGAAGAACATCTGCGCCTGGCCGTGCGGGTCAAGGACCGCAACCTGCCGGTGCTGGTCCAGGGCGAAACCGGCGCCGGCAAGGAAGTGTTTGCCCGCCAGTTGCATGAACGCAGCGCCCGTCGCGACGGCCCCTTTGTGGCGGTGAACTGCGCGGCGATCCCGGAAAACCTGATCGAGAGCGAACTGTTCGGCTACGTGGCCGGGGCATTTACCGGTGCCTCCAGCAAGGGCATGACCGGGCTGCTGTTGCAGGCCGATGGCGGCACGTTGTTTCTCGACGAGATCGGCGACATGCCGCTGGCGTTGCAGACGCGACTGCTGCGGGTAATGGCCGAAGGTGAAGTGGCGCCGCTGGGCGGGGCAAAAACCCGGGCGGTGGATATCCAGGTGATCTGCGCCAGCCATCGGGACTTGGCGGCGCTGGTGAGTGCTGGAAGCTTTCGCGAGGATTTGTATTTCCGGTTGGGCTGTGCGCGGTTCTGTGTGCCGCCATTGCGCGAGCGCATGGACAAACTGGCATTGATCAATCGGCTTCTGGAGCAGGAGGCGCGGCACAGCGGTGTTGCGGTCGGGATCGCGGCAGCGGCGCTGGAGTCGCTGCTGGGTTATGCCTGGCCGGGGAATGTGCGGCAACTGCGGCATGTGTTGGCGTATGCGTGTGCGGTGTGCGACGGCGGGACGATTCAGCTGGCGGATTTGCCGGTGGAAGTTCGTGGTGACGCGGTTGCGGTGGAAACATCGGAAAGCGTGAGTCCTGAGCGGCAGTTGGTGCTGGACGCACTGATTCGGCATCGATGGAAGCCGCTGGCGGCGGCGCAGGCGTTGGGGATTTCCAGGGCGACCTTGTATCGGCGGGTTAACCAGCTGGGTATCGACATGCCCGGAAAACACTGACAAGCCCATCGAATGGCAGCTTATAGCTGCCTACCCCAGACAGGCGTTATCAAAAACCACTTCTACTCTTATCTAATTAAGACTCCTCGACCCGCAAAGTACCTTCCGAAGGACTCAGCATTCATGACGACGTTTTCCTGCGAATGTGAGTTATGACCCGATGGGTTATGAAACTTCAGGAAGTCATCAGTTGCGTCTGTTACCAATACAAGATGACCTCCTTTCTTTGGCGGCTCTTGCTCAGGCCATCGAATAGAAGGGTGCACAGACGCAATAAAGAAATGACCGTCAGTAAACATCGGCTTGATCTCCTCCGCAGAGATACCGGTGACAATCTGTGCCTTCAGACCAAATTCTTTATTTAACATCTCAATCGCCGGCGCATAAATCATCCCATGGATACTTTCGCCATCGACTACGTAGGCTCCGTAGGCCAACGCCTTTTCCAGAAGGCTGAACGTTGAGTGAACGAGACCCGTCTTGGCGGCAAGAAGCATCTTAAGGCAGGCCATGCCACATACGTGATTAGCCCACAATGCATACTCATCCACGCATCGGGCTCCAGAGTTTATCCAAAGCGGATCCTCAGAAACCGTCTTCTCGCCAGAAATTATATCGGCAGCCAAAAGTCGGGATTCCCATTGGCAGAAATAAGGAACGCATGCGACCATAAACACACCTCATTTAATAAAAAGTGGAACGGTTCCTAAAAAAGCGATAGCCCCAAAGAAAATTTGGGATTTTGCACGCCCTTCTTTATATAAGAAATAGGCGACGATCATAAGCAATGGAACTCTCATCGAAATTGCTAAATATCCATAGCTAACTGGTAGAGTCCCCGCCAGCGCAAAATTAAAAATTAACTCAGGAATGGTCCATCCCAACGCGATCATCATCCACAAACCAAATCTCATTCCAGACTTCTCATATATAAAAAATCGCGCGGACACCCAATTGCCAATTCCGACATATAGTAAATATACGTACCAACCAGACGCTGGTATTCCAACCTTGTCACATCCAGCAAATCCTATTACGGCGAGAATCATAAAATAGAATCTAAATTTATCAATCCGAGGCATAAAACTCAGATGACCAAAAATCACAAAACAAATCCCCCCTATAAAAAGAACGAGTACTGAAAGTATGCCCTGCCCTGATATCTGACTACCAAAAAGCCAATACTCCAAAAAAACTATCGCACCGATTGCAATCGGAAAAATATATGCCGTGGCAGAAACGCTACGGCCAATTATCTGTTGCTGGACAACAAGGAGCATCGTAAGCAAGCCCCCCTTAGTTAGCCCCGCTATCGCTCCCGACGCATTCAGGAGCATATCCGTATTCGCCAGCCCAGTTACCCAAGCAATAGGAAACAACAATAAACAAATACAGGTAGTTCCAGACCCAATCGCCCAAGCAGTAGTTTTTGGAAGAGCTTTACTCGCTACACTTCGAAAGAACAGAGTTCTCAAAGTAACACATAATAGTATCGACAGAAATGCTAACCCTTGAACGAAGCTCAATTAACTAGCCCCCTAAGCCTCTTGAAACTCTCTGGCGACCTAAAGCCGCCGCAATATGCACATCAATTGAGTCAATCAAATCAACCCCGCCATATTCTGATCGTTCATCGACAATCAAAGGCAACTCAGTACACCCCAATATTAAACTTTCTACACCCTGATCAATCAGATTATCCATCGCTCGATAGACCGCGCTCTTGGCTTTCTTGGAAAAATTATGTAGACACAAGTCATCATAAATCGCGGCATGGACAGCATAACGGAGATGCGCCTCCGGCAAAGAAACCTCAATATCTTCCACTCCAAATCTATCGACATAAAAACCACGTTCCATCACATACTTGGTCCCCAGCAATCCTACTTTTTTGAATCCAGAGGCCTTAACCGCGGAAATCGTTGCATCTATGACATTTATAACCGGAATGGAAATCTTATTTTTGAGCAAGTCGCAAGTCTTACTAGTGGTATTGGAACATATTAATATCTTGGTTACCCCCGCACACTCCAACTTAATCGCCGCACTTAACAGAATCTCAAACTCACCTTTAAAATCATCTTCTTGTTGACACTTTAGGATTTTACTAAAATCTAGACTAAACACCATAAGATCCGCCGATTTGTGCCCACCTGCTTCCTGCGCGATCAGATTGAACCTACGATAATACTCCATTGTAGAAACCCAACTTACACCTCCAATCAAACCAATGCGTTCCATGCCATTGCTCCTTAATCTATCGTGTAGTCAACTTTAGAAAGCCTCATAACCTTCATATCATCCTGAGAGACAAAGTTAAGTATCATATCTGCCAAGGAAAGCCCATATCCATTCAACATTTTTGGAAGAATACTATTACGCATCAGCCCAGGGATTGGATTGGCCTCTAAAAAATACACATCACCACTTGGAGTTAAAATGTAATCAAAACGGCACATATGTGAAAAACCTAACTCATCAAATAGGTCCCGAGAAACACGCTTCATATGCAGGATCTCCACAGTATCCTCCTCCATCAGGACCTCATCAGCGCTACCAATCCGGTGCTTCTCCTCATGTCCAAAAAAGCCTCTCTTTGTATCAATTCTAATGGCTGGTAACACAACGACTTTATGATCAAGCCTTATGCATCCTATAGAATACTCTTGACCCTCAACAAACTCTTGAATCAAAGCTCTTTCGTCATATTTGAATATAGCGCGCAGATTATCTTCTATTATAGATATTTCAATATCGGAAACCGTATATCGCTCAGTAAACAAAGACGCCCCCAATGAGTTAGGCTTAACGACTACTTTAAGCCCATCAAAGAGATTTTTTATCTCCGCGACTGCCGAACAAGACTTAGCGTCTGTTAACGTTAACGTCGCAGGTACTTTTATAGTACTTTGCGACCCTGATACGTAGCACTGCATGTGAATTTTGCTCATTGCCAAACTTGACGGCAAAACTGGCCCAAAAGTACCACGAAGACCAACAATATTAGCCAAACCTTGAATATGCCCATCTTCCCCATAATTACCATGCAAAAGATTAACGATATAACCATTGGCACCTAATACATGCTTTGCGAAAGTCGCATAATCCACTGCATTCTTTGAGACCATATAGTCACGAGAGTGCCAACTTCTGTCAAAATCATAAAAACTAACATAATTATCAGAATCAACATAATAAACATGACTTATACACACACCACAATTTTCAGTACACAACTGATCATATACATAGCTGAAGGACTCCCTAGATGCGGCGTGCTCCGGCGACATCCCTCCAAAAATCAATGACACTTCAACCATATTACTCGAAACACTAAGAGCACCCATTTTATTTCCTCCATGGAAGCCGACAATAAATCCTCAATAGCCAAGGCTCCCGCGCAAACCAATCAGAACGAAATTTGATCACGTAGCAACTCAAGCTTAAAAACCGGCGAAGCATTTCAGCCTATCAAAATCATTCAGTCAATATCGCGAAGTACAATTCAAAAGAAGCACCACCATGCATTCAAAAAAAATCCTCAATACTGATAAAAATAAACTGGCGAAGAACCTTCAGAAGAACCAGTACCAGATAAATCTTGGAACCCATATAAAGCAGAAGGCACAAATATAAAACAATGAAACAACACTTAATGCAACCCCTTCAGATGTGAAGTTTTTTTGAAAAAAACCAAGCCCACCCACACCACAACAGAAAATTACTCTTATAAATCAGCCGCATACGTAAAAAAACAAAGTAAAAGCAATTGATAAATCACATAAAAATTCAACTTTCAGGCCAACTTACTCACCAACAGATAACATTACCCCTACAGGCACAATAGTAGTGTCCTACGGAAATTTCGCAGAATCAGAGATGATACATCCACCAAAGAGCTTCAATTGATCCTTATATATTTTTTGTGCGAGCGTACTTACACGCGCCGCCTATGTCTGCGCGATTTGTGAGAGGTGATTCAATCGGTAGATGTCCCGATGAAGCGGTTGCGGTTGAAGAGCAGGAAAGCGTGAGCCCGGAGCGGCAACGGGTGCTGGATGCGTTGATTCGGCATCGGTGGAAGCCGCTGGCGGCGGCGCAGGCGTTGGGGATTTCCAGGGCGACCTTGTATCGGCGGGTTAACCAGCTGGGTATCGACATGCCCGGCAAGCACTGACCCAACACGGTCAAAAATGTGGGAGCGGGCTTGCTCGCGAAGGCGGTGTACCAGTCAACATTTCCGGTGACTGACACTCCGCCTTCGCGAGCAAGCCCGCTCCCACATTTTTTGACCGAGTGATTCCGCCAGCTCAGCGGTACAGAATCCCGCCATCAATCAACGGCGATTGCCCGGTCATGTAATCCGAATCCGGCCCCGCCAGGTACGACACCAGCCCCGCTACATCCTCCGGCGTTTCCGCCCGGCCCAACGCAATCCCGTCCACATACTTCTTGTACGTCGCCCCCACCTCGGCGCCGGTAATCTCGGCCATGCGTTTGTCGATCTCGACCCACATATCCGTGCCCACCACACCCGGGCAGTAGGCGTTGACGGTAATCCCGTCACTGGCCAGTTCCCTCGCCGCGGCCTGGGTCAGCGCGCGCACGGCAAACTTGGTGGCCGAATACACCCCCAGCAACGCAAAGCCTTCATGGCCTGCAATCGAGCAGGCGTTGATGATCTTGCCCCTCTGCTTCAGCGCCTTGAATTTCTTGCCTGCGGCCTGGATGCCCCAAAGCGTGCCCTGCACGTTGATACGCAACGTGCGGTCGACCTGTTCCGGGGTTACGTCCAGCAGTGCGTCAATCTGTGCGATGCCGGCGTTGTTGACGATGATGTCGAAGCCGCCCAGGGTCTGGTGGGCATGGTCCACCGCCGCGACCACTTGCTCCAGCTTCGAGACATCGGCGACATACACCGAGGCCTTGCGCCCCAGTGCAACCACCTCGGCCGCCACCGCTTCAATCTTCGCGCTGTTGATGTCCACCAACGCTATGTCGGCGCCATCCCGCGCCAGGCGCAGGGCGATGGCCCGGCCGATGCCTTGCCCGGCGCCGGTCACCAGTGCAACTTTTCCAGCGATACTCATGACGATCTCCTTCAACGGTGAGAGAAGTCTTGTCTATCGCAGTTGCCAGGGGCCGCTGTCGAGCAGCAGCAGGATTGATCTGCGGGCTGAGACGGGTCGTCTCAAAGCGAACCATTCTCGAAAACTTGTAAAACGCCGCCGTTATGCCTAGCTTATGCGCCCTCCGCTCTGCGCTCTCAGGCCTTCCCCCATGGTTTTGCGTCTTCGCCCCGCTGCCCCTTCACGTTTTGCCCTCGGCCTGTTGCTCAGCGCAGGTATTGGAAGCAGCCAGGCGGCTGATATCGAGCTGCCGGAGGTGAAGGTCCAGGGCCAGGATGAATCCGGCTATAACACCGACACCGCGTCGGTGGGCGCTTTCAATGAGGCGCCGTTGCTCGACACGCCGGCCTCGATCGCGGTGTTCAACGAGTCGTTGATCAAGGACCAGCAGGCGCGCTTGCTCAGCGAAGTGCTGCGCAATGACGCCTCGGTGGGCGACAGCTATGCGCCCATCGGCTACTACGAAAACTTCGTGGTGCGCGGTTTCTCGCTGAATGCCGCCAGCAGTTACAAGATCAATGGCCGCACCATCACCGGCGAGCAGAACGTTGCCCTGGAGAACAAGCAGCGCGTGGAGCTGCTCAAGGGATTGTCGGGTATGCAAAGCGGGATTTCCGAGCCCAGCGGCGTGATCAATTACGTGACCAAGCGCCCGGAGGATGTGCGCTCGGTGACGGTGTCCACCGATGATCGCGGCAGTGGTTACCTGGCCACCGACGTGGGCGGCTGGTTTGGCAGCGAGCAGCAGTTCGGCCTGCGCGCCAACGTGGCCCATGAAGACCTGCATTCCTATGTCGAACATGCCAATGGCCACCGGGATTTCCTGTCCCTGGCGTTCGACTGGAACATCAGCCCCGACGCGGTATTGCAGCTGGATGCCGAGTATCAGAACAAGCAACAGCGCTCGGTGCCGGGTTATCAGTTGCTGGGCGGGACCGAGGTGCCGCACCACGCGTCGCCGAAAAAACTGCTGGGGCATCAGAGCGGTGCGAATCAGGTAGGGATTGATTCGCTGAACCTCAACGGCAAGTTTGAATATCGCTTCAGTGACCAGTGGAAAGGCAGCGTCAGCGCGGCGCGCAGCAAGGTGGTGATTGATGATTACAGTTCGTTTGCGTGGGGCTGCTACGGGTCCGCGAGCTGTGCCGGGGCCAAGGTACCGAACTACTTCAGCCCGGAAGGCAACTACGATATCTATGACTTCCGCAGCCCTGATGACACCCGGCGCGATGATGAAATCCAGGCCACGATGACCGGGTTGTTCAATACCGGTGGCCTGGGGCATGAGTTGACGTTTGGCAGCAGTGCGTTTCGGCGAGTGGTGGACAAGCGCGAATCGGTCAACGAGATGATTGGTTCCGGCAATATCAATCAGGACCCGGAAAACTTCGCGCCCACCGATAAGCCCCTGAACGATAGCCATCGCAACCTCGACAGCCGCCAATACGGCCTGTTCGTCACCGACCGCATCAGCTTCAACGAGCAATGGCAGACCATCGTGGGCGGCCGCGAAGTGCGCCTGGACGAAAAGGCTTTCGATGATCAGGGCAACGAGTCGCGCCACACCCGGCAGTATGTGTTCCTGCCCCAGGCGGCGCTGATCTACAAACCGATTGAAAACCTGTCGCTCTACACCAGCTACAGCAAAGGCCTGTCCCTGGGCGGTACCGCGCCGTGGTTTGCCCTGAATAAAGATGAAACCCTCGCCCCGACAGTTTCCCGCCAGATCGAAGCCGGGGTGAAATACGACTGGCGCCGCATCAGCTTTGCCGCCGCGATCTTCCAGACTCGCCAGGCCTATCAGTACGCCAAGCCGGACGCCGCCGGCGACTACACCTACGTGCAACAGGGCGAGCAGAAAAACACCGGCCTGGAATTGTCCGCCAACGGCTGGGCCACCCAGCGCTTGCAGATCGCCGCCAGCGTCGCGGCCATCCGTGCACGGGTGACGGGCAGCGGCACGCCGGAATACGAAGGCCATCAGGCGATCAACGTGCCGAAACTGCGGGCCAGTCTGTACGCCGACTACGCCCTGCCCTGGGTCGACGGCCTGGCGCTGCTCGGCGGCGTGCAATACAGCGCCAACAAGTACGCCAATCGCACCGGTGATGTGGAAGTGGGCGACTACGCCATCGTCAACGTCGGCAGCCGCTACACCACCAAACTCGATGGCTATGAAACGGTGTTTCGCCTGAGCGTCGACAACCTGTTCGACAAGCGTTACTGGCGCGATGCTGGCGAATACATGGGCGATGACTACCTGTTCCAGGGTGCGCCGTTGACGGCGCGCTTGAGTGCCACGGTCAATTTCTGACGGTACGCGGGATCGCCAGGCATAGCGCCGCCAAGGCGCACACCAACAGGGTCCAGCCCAACTGCTGGACCCAGGCTGCCAGGGTCAACCCCACCCCGATCACCAGGTAATACAGCAAACCGAACAAGGCACCGGCGGTGCCAAGGCGGTCGCGATAAGCCGTGAGTGCCGCCCCCAAGACATTGGGAATCGCCATGCCGAAGGCCATGACCACCAACAGCATCGGCAACACGAACAGCCAACGGTCCTGTAACAGCACCACCAGCACGCTGCCCACTAACATCACGCCACCGGCTGCCAGCACCAGCTGTTCGCTGCCGGCCCCGCGCTTGAGCAACCCCTTGTTGAGCCAGGCCCCAAGCCCCGAGCCCAACGCCAGCAGGACGCCGCTGTAGCCGAACTGCTCGGCAGACAACCCCAGGCGCTGGAACACAAACGGCCCCAGGCTGTAATAGCTGAACAGCGCGATATTGAAGACCGCGACCAGCCCCACCGAACGCCACAGCGCCGCATCCTTGAGCATCAGGCCCAGGGTGCCGCGCAACGACGCTGTGGGCAGCGAGGCCGGGCGGGTTTCCGGCAAGGCCCACAGGCACCAGGCCAATAACGTCAGCGCCAGCAGCAACAAGCCTGTGAGCACCCCGCGATAGCCAAAGTGCTGCACCAGGCCCGCGCCAGTGAACAGGCCAATGGCGGGGCTGGCCGCCAGGGCAATGCCCACGACTGAAAACACCTGCGCCAGCCCGGCACCGCTGAAGCGGTCGCGCAGCACGGTTTGCGTCACCACCGACCCCACCGCCGCACCAAACGCCGCCACCGCCTGGGCCAGCAACAGGCCGTTGAACGAACGCACGCCCAAGGCCAGCGCTGTGGCCGCGCCATAAAGGGCCAACCCGGCCAGCATCACCGGGCGCCGGCCGAAGCGGTCACACAAGCGTCCCCACACCACGACCCCGAACGCGAAGGCCAGAAAGTACACCGACAAGGTCTGCCCCGCCGCCTCGGGCCCTACCGCAAACGCCTGGCCGATATCCGCCAGCGCAGGGCTATACAGGGTTTGTGCGATCTGCGGGAACATCAGCAGCGCCACCGCCAGCACCAGCAAGTTTTTCAACATCATCCAGACGCTCTTCACGAGTAAACAGGCCAGGGAGTCTAAACAGCGGCAGCTGGCGTATTATCCAGACTTCGACACCTTATCAATGAAATCGGACATCCCATGGCATGGCTGGCGGCGCAGACACCTTTCGATCCCGACCGCTTCGACGCGCCCGTGGTGGGCATCGCCGCCCTGCTGGGTGATCACGACTCCGGTGTACATCAGCATCAGCGCGGGCAATTGCTGTTCACCCAACAGGGCTGCACGCGCATTACCCTGGCCAACCAACTGTGCCTGTTGCCGCCCACTCGGGCAGCGTGGATTCCCGGCGGTGTGCCGCACCGGGCAGTGATGCAACAGACCGTGGATTACCGTTCGGTGTATGTCAGCCCGGCATTGGCCGGGCAGTTGCCGGCACAAGTGCGGGTGATTGAGGTGAGTGCGCTGCTGCGGGCGGTGCTGGAGCCCATGGCAATGGCGGCGTTCGACACCGATTGGCAACAGGGCAAATACGCGCATTTGCTGGCGCTGTGCCTGAGTGAAATCCGCGAGGCAGTCGAGCAACCGCTGCTGCTGCCCCTGCCCACGGACAAACGCCTGGCGCCGTTATTGCAGAACCTCGACGCGCTGCCACCGGAGCTGCAAGCCTTGCAACGCCAGGTGGCCGCCAGCGGCAAAACCATCGGCCGGATCTTCCTGCGGGAAACCGGCATGGGCTATCAGCAATGGCGCCAGCAGTGGCGCCTGATGCGCGCCATCGAGCTGCTCGCCACCGGGCGCAGTCTCGGGTACTGCGCCTTTGAGTTGGGCTTTGCCAGTGACAGTGCGCTGATCGCCTTCTTCAAGGCCATGACCGGCGCCACGCCACGGGGTTACTTCAAGTGAATGCCGACTGGCTGTAACCCGGTGGTAGATCGGCTTCATTGATCGTTCCCTCGCTCTGCGTGGGAATGCATCCCGTGACGCTCCGCGTCACCCGTACGCAAGACTTGAGCCTTGCATCGCCCGCTGGACGCAGAGCGTCCGGGGCGGCATTCCCACGCAGAGCGCGGGAACGATCAGTCATCCCGGCGTCTTGTCGGGTTATTTAGGCATCTTGCGAAAACCCACCGCCAGACGGTTCCAGCTGTTGATGGTGGCGATCGCCACGCTCAGGTCGACTTGCTCTTGCGGGCTGAAGTGGGCGGCCAGTTCGGTGAAGTCTGCATCCGGTGCGTGGGTCTGGCTCAGCAGGGTCAGGCTTTCGGCCCAGGCCAGCGCGGCGCGTTCACGGGGGGTGAAGAACGGCGTTTCACGCCAGGCCGACACGGTGTACAGGCGACGCTCGGTCTCGCCCCCCTTGCGGGCGTCGGCGGTGTGCATGTCGAGGCAGAAGGCGCAGCCGTTGATCTGCGACACACGCAGGCGCACCAGTTCCAGCAGCGGCAGTTCGATGGACAGTTTGCCGACGGCAGCCTCCAGGGCCAGCATGGCTTTCATGGCATCCGGGGAGGCGGTGTAGAAGTCGGTACGAGCTTGCATGGTGATACTCCAGAACAGTGGGGATTGGTGTCTAGAGTAGTGACGAGGGGGCATTGGACAAATAGCCAATCCGGGGAAAGATCAGGTAGCCAATGGGGCCAATCCTGACGATCACCCCGGCCCTGCGCCTTCACCGCGAAACGCACTGGGGCTCAGCCCGGTCCAGCGCTTGAACGCCCGCCGAAAACTGCGCACATCGCTGTAGCCAACTTCCTCGGTGATCCGTTCGATGGACAACCCCGGGTTGCTCAGCAAGCCCATGGTCCTTGCCCTGCGCACCTGTTCCAGCAAGCCCTCGAACGTCAGCCCATGCTCGGTCAGGCGCCGGCGCAAGGTACGCCCGCTCATGTTCAAGTCACTGGCGACCTTTTCCAGCTGGCTGCCCTGCAAATCCCGGGAAATCGCGCGCTCCACCGCCTGGATCAAATCCATTTTCTGATGCAGTTGCGCGCTTTCCAGTTCCAGCAGTTCCAGGGCCTGGCGCAAGGCCAGGGCATGGTGATTGGGCAGCCGCACGTCCAGCCAGTGGCTGGCCAGGACCATGCGGTTATGCAGGCAGCCAAAACGCACATCCGCACCCAACAGCTGGTGATAGTCAGCGACATAGCTGGGCGCGGCGTGGATAAATTCGACCCGCAGCGGCATGAAGCCCTCGCCCACCAGGGCGCGGCCATACACCATCAGGCTGGCGAAAAACTCCTCGGCGGCAAACACCTGCACCTCGGCGTAGGGCAGCAGGCATTCGATATCGACGAAAACTTCCTGGGGGCCTTCATGGGTGCGCGAGGTGGCGATACCACCGGAGGTGTGCTGATGACGTTCCCCGATGGCAAACGCATCGCGCAACGTCTTGCACAGTGAAATCACATGGCCGAGCAGGCCCAGGGTGCCGAGTACGTTCTGATGGCCTACCCACAGGCCCAGCCCCTGGTCGGGCAACACCTTGAGTGCACGCTGGATCATCGCTACCGCCTGGCGATAGGAAATGCGCTGGGCCGGGTCGTCCAGGTCGGCCAGGGTGAATCCCAGGCCACGGCACAGGTGCTCGGCGCTCGCGCCTTTTTGCGCGACCACTTGGCCGAGGGTTTGCAACAGAAATGGCGAGACCAGGGCCAGATCATAGTGCGGATCAACGGCTTTCCTTTGCATGGATCTTCGATTCCCGACTGAGTGCTTCAGTTCTTGTTTTGGAAACATCCTGACAATCATAGGCTCTTGCAAGAACTGCTGCACTCTGGATGAAAGCTGTCCGCCAAAGTCCCCCTATGTGGCCGCCAATACCCTGCCCCGCCGGGCGCCGAGGGCTTATTTCTATAGGCAGCGTCGTCCTGATAATAATAATGAGCCCAGACATGAACACGACCCGTGCGTTTTACCCCGTGCAACTCGCCCTGTTGACCCTCATCAGCCTGCCGGCCCTGGCCACCGAAGGCGGCGTCGACAACATCGGCCCCGGCACCGATGGCTTCTACATCCTGCCGCTGGACGTCAACAACCTGCCCGACCACATGTTCGCCTTCAACATCTATTACAACCATTACGAAGCCAGGAAGCTCGATATCAGCTCGTTGGGTGGCAAGGTGCCGGACGTGAAGATCAAGTCCGACGCGATCATCCCGCGCCTGGATTACCTCAGCCCGTTGCGGGTATTCGGCGGGCGCCTGGGCGGCTACATCGCCCAGCCGTACCTGAAGCAACAGGTGTCGCTGTTCGGCATGTCCGACACCCGGGAAAGCATGGGCGACACCACCGTGGCGCCGATCATCCTATGGGACCTGGGCAAGAACCTGACAGTGGGCACCGCCCTGGAAATCACCCTGCCCACCGGCGAATACGACGCCACGCGCCTGGCCAATACCAGCAACAATTTCTACACCTACAAACCGTTGGTGTCGGCGACCTGGATGCCCAACGAGCGCACTGAGCTGTCGATCAAGACCACCTACAGCTTCAACAAGGAAAACCCCGACACCCATTACCGGTCGGGGCAGATTTTTCACTTCGACTACTCGGCCAGCTACAAGGTGACGGATAACCTCAGCCTTGGGCTCAACGGCTACTACCTCAAGCAGACCACCGACGATAAGCAATACGGGCATACCGTGGTGAACATCTATGGCGAAGATGTGGATGACGGGGTCAAGGGCCAGGTGTTTGCGATCGGTCCGGCGGTGTATTTCACCTTCCTCAAGTATGCGAGTGCCGAGGTGCGCTGGGCCAAGGAGTTTGATGTGCAGAACCGGCCGGAAGGCGACATGTTGTGGGCGAAGTTGACGATTCCGTTTGCCTTGTAAACCCGGCAAAAACTGTAGGAGCGAGCTTGCTCGCGAAAAACGTCAACGATAACGCGGGCCGTCTGGATGAACGCGTCGTCCTTGGGTTTTTCGCGAGCAAGCTCGCTCCTACAGTGGGACGGCGTTGTCAGGTGTAGACCGGCCAGGTATCGACGATTTTCCCGCCCCGTACTGCCAGCAAATCGCCGAACTGCAGCAGCACAAACTCACTCTGGGTCGGGCGCAGAAACACCTGGTCTTCCACGTTCAGCCCCACCTTGGGCGAACCATTGACCATCTCCTGATTGGAGCTGCGCCCATACAGGTCATTGCTCTGCAACCCCCTGGGCGATTCAAACTCCGCCATCCAGTTGCCCCCATAAATAAAGAACGTGGCGCGCTGATTCGCATCCCACCACGAGAACAACCGCGACTTGCCGTCCAGCGCCGGAATATCCACCGGCCCGGTGCTTTTCAACACGGGCGTGGCGATATAGGCCGCCGGCACATGCTCGCTCAGCGACGGCAAGTCATAGTGCGTCGGCTTGAGCAACGCCGTGCCCACCGATACCTCGCTGCTGAGCTTCTCCTGCTCGTGAATGCGATAGCTCGGACTGCCTGCCGTATTCAACGTCAGCCCGTCGCGCCACAGCGGCGCAAAGTGCTGGCGGGTGTAATCCACATAGCCGTTGTAGCGCTGCATGACTTTGTCGAACAGGTCCTGGGGCGAGCCGAGAATCCCGGGCACGCCCATGCCCACGAACGGGTCGTAGCCCATGAACCCACTGAATTCCAGCTGCTGCGGATGAGCGCTGATCAGCGTGAGCATTTGCCCCAGTACCGCGTTGTCGCTGATGCCGCCGCGATGCAGGCCCACATCCAGCTCGATATTGACCCGTAGTTTCGTGCCCAATCCCTGGGCCAGCGCCAGGTATTGTTGCAGGCGCTCGGGCGTGTCCAGCAGCCATTGCAGCTGCCGGGACGGGTCGAACGGGCCCTTGTGGGTTTGGTAAAACAGCTCGGCGGAACGCACCGGCAACGGCTTGCCCAGCAGGATGTCCGCATCGGGAAAGACCTGGGCGTCGTGATTCAGAAATGGCTGATGAAACGACATCAGGCGCTGGGTGCCGGCTCGCTTGGCGATGTACGCCAGCAGCCCCGGCGACGGCAGGGATTTCTCCACCAGCCGCAGGTGTTTGCCGCCGCGCTGCACCGACTGCATCACCACGTCGATGTTGTGGTCCAGGCGATCGAGGTCGATCAGCATCACCGGGCGCATCGGCCCATGGGCCTTGAGTTCCTGGTTGAGGCTGCGGAAATACTCGGTGTAAGGGCTGCCCCGGTCGCCCGGCCTCAGCAAGATGGCACCACCCACCAGCAACACGCCGGTGCCGAGCATGAAATGTCTGCGGTTCATCAGACCACTCCCAGAATAGACGACAGGTGCGCATTGAGGAATTTACCGCTGGGGTCCAGCTCGCGGCGCACTCGGGTAAATTCCTCCCAGCGCGGATACAGCGGCTGCAAAGTGCGCGCATTGAGGGTGTGCAACTTGCCCCAGTGCGGGCGACCGGCGTATTTCCAGAAGATCGGTTCTACGGCGGCGAAGAAGTTGTGGTGGTCCATGGTGTAGTGCTGGTGCACGGAAATCGAACAGCTGTCGCGGCCCTCGAACATGCTCAGCGGAATGTCATCGGCCTTGACGTAGCGGTACTCGATGGGAAACCAGGTGCGCAGGTCCTTGTCGTTGATCAGCTTGAGGATTTCCCGCAGGCACGCCGGTCCGTGCTCGGCGGGCACCGAATATTCCATCTCGTTGAAACGCACGTTGCGCACGTTGGCGTACACCTGGAACGACTCGGCCACGCGGTCATCGAAGCTGGCAAAAAAGCGCAGGCTGTTGAGCAAGGTACGCCGGGCCTCGGGGAAATCGCTGCCGTATTTGTCGAGTTTCTCGATGATCGACACAAACTCGTTGCCGCCCGCCTCCGCCGGGTCGATGGGCGGGGTTTCGGGGTCGGTGGTTTCGTTCAGGGCGATGGACAGGGCGTAGTCGGAATGGGTCACCACGAGCATTTCCCAGTGCTGGTTTTCCCGGGTGTTCTTTGCCACGTCCTCCAGCAGTTCTTCAGTCTTGGCGATCCACTGGCGCTCCCGCAGGCGGTACGGTGCGCGGTTTTGCAGGCGGACCTGGGTGGCCACGCCGAGGGCGCCGAGGGACACCCGCGCGGCACTGAACACCTCGGGGTGGCGCTTGGCGTCGCATTCCAGCACCTCACCCTGGGCGGTCACCAGTTGCAGGCCGGTGACGCAACCGGAATATGAGGTGAAGCCCACACCGGTGCCATGAGTGGAAGTGGAGATCGCCCCGGCCAGGGTCTGGTAGTCGATATCCGCCATGTTCGGCAGCGCCTGCCCGACGTCTTTCAAGGCCTGGCCCATGCGCGACATCGGCGTGCCGGCGGCGAAGGTGGCCTGCACGGTTTGCGGGTCGTGATCCAGCAGGCCATTGAAGTAACTCAGGGACAGCAAGGTGCCGTCGGTGGGCACCAGGGCACTGAACGAATGGCCCGAGCCCACCGGCCGCACCTTGCCCGGTGCCTGGCCGATGACCTGCACCAGTTCATCAAGGTTCTTCGGCGCCAGCCGCGCCAGGGGCAGACAGGTTTGCGCCCCCGACCAATTGCGCCAGGGAATCAGCCGCGGTGCCCGGGCCAGCTGGGCCAGTACCGGGTTACTGGTCAATGCCATGAACGCGCCGGCTACCGCGCCGCGCTGCAATAATTCTCGCCGTGAAAGCCCCATCGCGTACCCCGTTATTCTTATTGGATGTGTTGACCCGACATAAAGCTGATCAGCCCCAGGAATTGCGCTTCGGAGCACTGCACGCACAGCCCCATCGGGGGCATGCCGTTGTAGCCATTGATGGTGTGGTCCAGCAGGGTGTCCGGGCCCTGGGCGATGCGCGGGCTCCAGGCCGGGCCGTCACCGGTCAGCGGCGCACCGGAGGCCGGGTTGGCGTGGCACAGCTTGCAACTGGTGTCGTAGACCTGGGCCAGGGCTGCGTCGCCGGGCATGGCATTGGCCGCCGTGGCGCGTTCGGGGGGATGTTTCGGTTTGTCGTCACAGGCTGTCAGCAGGCAGGTCACGGCCAGCAGCAGACTGATGCGACGGGGGTTGATTGCCCGCATAGCCACCTTCTCTCTTATTGTGTGAAAGCGTGATCCACACTAAGGCAGCCAGGGCGCGGCGTTGAGGGTATTGGGGGACAGAAAGGGGGGCTTGGGCGGACAGTTGATTGAGCCGCAACGCCGATCAAATGTGGGAGCGGGCTTGCTCGCGAATGCGGTGTGTCAGTCACCAAATTTTTAACTGATACACCGCATTCGCGAGCAAGCCCGCTCCCACCGTTAGAATCGAGGTGGGCTTAGAAGGCTATACCGACCTTGAACCCATACTCGTCACGCTTGAGCTTGGTGTTGTCGGCCACATACGAATCGTCATCGAGCTTGTACTCGGTGCGGGTGTAGTACAGGCCCGCCATCACTGGCAGATCGCCTTTCTGGTTCATCAGCAGGCTGACTTCGGCGTACGGGTTGGTGCGGTCCTTGAGGTCCACGGTGTCGCTGCCGATGCCGTCGACCTTGAGCTTGGCGCGGCCGTCGATGGTATGGCGGGCGCCCAGTTCAACACGCATGGTCATGTCGTCGAACTGGTGGTTGTAGCCCAGGGCCGCTTTGGCGAACGGCGATTTGTTGGTGAGTTTCATGTCGTAGTCGCCCGAGTCCGGCTCGTAGCGGGTCCAGCTGTAGCCGCCACCCACCAGCACGTCGACGAAGTTGCGCGCATCCAGCGCGGCACGCCAGCCGAGGTCGAGGTCGGCCTGGCCTTCCTTGAGCTTGTTGTCGCTCTTCTCGCCGTACTTGGCTTCGATACCGGCCTGGTAGATAAAGCCGGATTCAGCCGTCAGCTTGTTGCCGAAGTTATAGAACAGGCCGGCTTCAGGCATGTGGTCCTTGTCGCTTTGGCTACCGCCCTCGAGTTTGAAGTCGTTGTAGCTGCCGAGGATCCCGAAGGTGGAAATCGGGTCGGTCGGCGCTGCGGCGAACACCACACCAGGTGCCGCGATCAAGGCCAGGACCGAGGAATTCTTGAGGATCTTTCCGAATAGTTTGGACATCGTTTTACGTCTCCATTGCAGGTGGCAAATTATTCAGGAAACGCTTCGAACCCTCGTTTTGGCGAAAGGTTCGAATTAATTTGCACCTTTTTCGAGGTAAAACGGTTCAGCGAAGGCTCTATATCAAGCGTCTTGGACGGGAGCCAGCAAACGACCGAGAATTGACCGCAACTGCGGATGCGCCGGCAGGCGAATGCCAAAGCTGGCCTGCAACAGGTTCAGCAACTCTTCGACGTCCTCGATTGCACGCTTTTCGCTGGCCCGGTCCAGGTAGTGAATCGCGTACTGCCCGTTGTTCAGCGTGCGGCGAAATCCCGGGCCAATCAGTGCGACTTTCAGCTGGCCGAGGAACGGCGAATCCGGATGGGTGGAGACGTACCAGTTACCGATCTCGTAGTCGAAGTGTGACTGCACCTGCAGGTCGAACACATACAAGCCGCGCCACTCACCGGCGACCTGCGCCCACAAGGTGTAGCTGCCCTCCTCCAGGCTCAGGCGATAGGGTTCATGGGCGGTGGCCTGGGTGGCATCGGTGTCCAGTTGCAAGGGACTGGTGGGCACCATTCCACCAAAGCCGACATCACTGATGTAACGCACGCCGTCCAGGGTCACCAGGCTCAGCCGATGGGTGCGCGCCGTCAGTGCATCGGGTGGCCCCCCCATCACCACACGGCCGGTAATGCCCCGCGCCTCGAAGCCCAACTCCTGCAACAAGGCCAGGAACAGCTGGTTCAGCTCGTAGCAATAACCACCACGGCCGTCGAACAGGACTTTTTGTTCGACGCTCGGCAAATCGATCGGCACCGGTGCGTGCAGCAGGGTCGACAGGCTTTCAAACGCGAAGGTGCTGACATGGCGCAACTGCAGATCCTGCAGGGTTTGCAGGGTGGGCGGAGGCGGCGTGTCGTAGCCCAGACGTTGCAGGTAGAGGCGGCTGTGGGTCAGCTCTGGCATGACGCAATCCTGGAGTCGGTGGCGAAAGCACCACTAATACCCTGACGGCGGTTATTTGCCAATTGTGGGTTGAATCAAATGCAAGCCCTCAGATGCACAAACTTTCTGAACCTTTCTGAACTGATTTATATCCATTCACTACAAGACAGGGAGGCATCATGAGTACCGCAATGATCTACACCATCCACTACTTGCTACACGGCGAACCAAAAACCTTTGTGGTGCGTGCCGAGGTCATGAACAACGCCGAAGCGTGGCATTGGGCGGCCGTTGACGCCGACATTGCCCACGTGGGGCGGATAGGCCGGCCGGGCCACGAGCGGGTGAAAAAGACCACTCGTCCCTGGGCGGAGAAGTTCGGCATCACCGAGGTGACATGGACAGCCCCGAAACGGCTTGGTTGAGGAATAAAAAGCCCCGCACGACGGCGGGGCTTGTTTCACTTTTTCAGATCACCGAGGGGATCATAGGCCGGCTTCTTGCCGGTTTTTTCTGGCTTGTCCAACGGGGCAATGGCGGGACCTACCGGGTCGACCTGTGGGTCTGCGACGTCCGGGGAATCGGGGTCGAAACCCAATTCGTCCTTGCCGCTGGAATGCTCGGATGAATGCGGGCCGCTTGTACGATTAGTCATAACTACCTCCTTGGCGCGCCGGGTCTACAGCGGGCGGGCCTTGTCGTGCAGGTTTTCCAGGTCTTCCTCGACCTGCTCTTCTTCGTCTTGCCGTTCGGCCGGGTCGTTGGGGCGCAGGGCGTCGTTGTCACGCTCCTCTTCGCCGGGCGTGCGGTCGGGGTTGGGTGTGCCGGGCGACTGTTGCTGGTACCGGGTCATGGTTCACCTCACTTGGGGGTCGGTTGCCTACAGGGGTTAGAGAAATTGCGCTGATCCATCGTTCAACCTGATTACCGTCACTCCGACGGGTGAAGCATGAGAAGATGCTGGCCGGCGTTATAACCCTACTTGTGCCATGGAGACTGACCCTGGATGTTTGAGCTCAAACCGTGCGACCCGATTGTTTTTCGCCAGCAGACGCGACGCAGTACGTTGATAGTCGCGGGGTTGTTTGTGGTGTTGGCGATGGTGCTTTCCAGCCTGGCGGTGATGCTGTTTGGTGAGCCTGGGGGGGATAATTTTCGCTTTAATGTGGGCGGGGTGTTTGCCGGGGTGTTGATTACCGTAGGGCTGGTGCGGGGGCCGTTCTGGAACCAGGCCTGGTTCGCGCCGGCGGTGTATGGGTGGCAGCTCAAGCGCAGCCTGATGAGTGTGACGAATGTGATGCACAAGGTGACTGACGGGGTGAAGGCGAATGATCCGGTGGCGATCAAGTTGCTGCGGTTTTATCACCTTGGGTTGATGCAGATGCACGAACTGGATGCCAATTCGAGTTCTCAGGCGCAGTTGGTGCGGGAGGTTGATGAGCATCTGGAGAAGATGCGGGGGTTGGGGATTGAGCCTGACCAGACGCGGCTGGATCCGGATTGGGTTGAGGCTGTGAAGGCTCGCTGATTGGGGGGCATATCCGTTATTTGGGTGATGGCTGATATGGGTTCCGCTCTTACAGCGGCTCACTTTTGAAGAGCGCAAAAGTAAGCAAAACGCTCTTGCCCCACCACTCGGCACCTCGCCTAGGCTCGGTGTGCCCTCACTCCGGC
>NZ_JACAPZ010000019.1:0-71081 GCF_013385475.1 Pseudomonas sp. G5001 | reverse complement strand
CAGATGCCCGGCGAGGTCGTAGGCATAGGCGGTGCGGCGGCCATCAAACCCGGTTTCCTGCTGGATCAGGCCGTTGGCGTGATAGTCGAGCCGATAGGTTTCGCCGACCTCGTTTTCAATCTCGGTCAGTAACAGCCGAACATTGTCATAACGGTATTTAAGCTGTGTACCGTCGGGGTTAATCCGACGGCTGATCAGGTGCAAACCATCGGCGTATTCGTAGCGGGTGACGCGGCCCAACTCGTCGCGCTCAGCAGTGATTTTTCCGTACGGGTTGTAGCTGAATTCGCGTGTGGCCCCGTCAGGCTGAATCACTTTCAGCAAACGACCTACGGCGTCCCACTGATACTGGGTCAGCGCACCATGCTCATCCTCGCAAGCCACCTGCCGCCCCAGCTCGTCATAGCGATAACGCCGCACACCGCCATTCGCCAGTTTTTCTTCAATGAGCTGGCCGCGTTCGTTCCAGATAAAGCGTTGGCTGCTGTTATCCGGATACCAAACACCCGTGAGCTTTCCGTGTTGGGTGTAGGTGTATTCGGTGTAATTGCCATCCGGATCAGTCTTGCGAGTGATATCGCCTTGATCGTTACGCTGGTATTTCCACACCGCGTCACCACGGCGCACAACCCGTACGAAACCGTTGTCATGCTCGTAGGAGTTGGGTGCATCGTCACCGGGAAACAGCGCAATCAACCGACCGGCTTCGTCGTACTGATAGGCCGTCACCGCCCCCAGCGGATTCTGCTCGACCGTCAGCCGGCCTTTTTCGTCGTAGGATTTGAAGTGCTGCGCGCCGTCCGGATCGATCCGCTGCACCAGCCGTGCGCGCTGGTCGTGGACGTAGACTTCCTGGCTGCCATCGGCGTTGTGCACGGTGACCGTGCCGTTGTCGTCCCACACATACCGCATGTCCATCTGCGAAAAGCTGGCCCAGTGCCGGACACATCGCGCTGCCTTGCCAGACCGTTCCCACTCCCAGAAGAAACTCGCCCCACCGGCCAGCTCGCGCTCCAGGATCACCTGCTGATCGTCGTACCGATAACGCTCGCTTTCGCCGACAGCGTTGGTCGCTTCAATCAATCGCCAAGCGTCGTCATACCTGTAGGCAACAACGTTCTGTTCGGTGACCCAGCCCGGCTCCCGCTGCACCTGATAGTCGACGGCAACGATATGGCCGTGCTCATACCGCAGCAGCAATCCCTGGCCAACATGGTTATCGATCCGCTGAATCCGCCCGGAATAATCGCGAGCAATGCGCAGTCGGTTGTCATACGCATCGCTGATCGCCGTCAGCACACCGTCACGGAAGTGGTAGAAAAGCGACGCCTGAGCCAGCACCAGTTCATCCGGCAAAGCACCCCGATAAATCGCCGCTTCCGCCAGGCTATTGGTGATCGCCGGCCGTGCAGCAGAGGGCAGGGGAAAGGTGGTGCTGCGGTTTTCGTGATCGGTCCACACCACCGATTCACCGCTCACCACCAACCGCTGCGCCAGCGCATGACTCCAGCCAAACCCCAACCCGCAATCCACTTCCACGGCACTGCTGCGATACAACCGCGTCCAGGCAAATGGCAGCACACCCTCCAACGAGCCATCCGTGAGGGTCAGCAGCTCCTCACCAGTAACCATCGATACCGGGCAGCCATTGGTACAGGTATTCGCCGAACAGACCGAAGCATCCCCATTGGGGTTTTTCGCCGAAGCCGGGGCATCATCCACATGTTCTTGCTTCACCAGCGCCGTGCGTGCCGCTTTAGGCTTTCGGACCAGCGCTGCCGGATTCGAAACCTCGTTTACACCGGCCTTCAACGGCACGGCCGCTGCCTTGATCGACACTGGATCATTTTTAAGCGACACCGGCTTAAGCACACTGGGGTGCCAGTCCAGCCGTGGTGCCTCGCCCAACTTGGCCATCTGCTCGAGTAACACCCGTGCCCGGCCGGACCTGACCTTGCCCAGCACCTGCGGGCCCAAACGCACCGCCACACCCATGCCGCCGGTGGCCAACAGCAACAGCAGGTTGAGCAGTACCTCGGAAGTCATTTCCCCCAGCAGCTCGTTCATGTCCGGCGGCGGAAGCAATTGCGCCCAACTGAACATCGCCGACAGATAGATGAACAGCAGCGGTTCATCGCTCAGCACCAGAAGACCGTTGGCAATGGCCTCATTGCTGAGCTTCAACAGCTCTTCAAGCTCGCCTTGGGAGAGGTACTGCAGCAACTTTTCGCTATTGGGTTTGATGTCCGCCAGCCAGTCGTACAGGTTTGGAATACCGTCCCAAAGGCTGTACAGCGTGTTCGTAATCCCTCGCACAAACGCGGCGTCCATCAACTTGCGACGGTCGAGGGCGCTGGCGTTTGAGTACTGTTTCCACTGCTCTTCGAAGGTGCTCGTCCATTCACTGCGCAAGCTGCTTTCCAGCGAGCTGATCACCGACTGATAGGAGGCGTAGAGCGCCTTGACGTGATCCTTGGAAACATCGGGGTAGAAGCTGACCTGATACTGCTGGTCGCGCGTGCAGTCGGTGATTTCGAGGATGCCGCTGGGGCCGATGGTTTTATGAATGCGGGGACCGATCAGGCTGCCGTCCTCGGCGATGGCCTGGAGCATGACCGGCGTGTTGCCGATCGGCACAAACCGCTTGCTCTCAAACATATGCACCAGGGTCAGCGCACCATTGGGTTTGCACATTGCAACGGTGGTACTGGGGGCTCTAGAGGAAACAGGCGCGACCAGCGCGACCTCATCCCCAACCTTGAACACCTGCTCGACTTCCAGCGACGAAAAGCTCCAGAAGCTCTCAGCCCAATCGTCAAACGTGTTAAGGCACTCCCTGAAGTTACGAAAGACCGCTTCAACGTCCTTCGTCTCCACATCCATGGGAGCCAGGGCCAACCTGCCTATGGCGGGATTCAAGAGGCAGCCCCATCGGGCAGGGCATTAATCGAAAAAAACATCGGCGTTCCCTCGCGCTGTGTGATCAGGCGAGGGACTTTGCAGAGGTTTGTAAGAGAAAGAAGTCAGAGCTATCCACTGCTACTGATAGGACGTTTCGCCAAATCCCCGGCTAAACCGACCCGTTTTCGTAAGCCAAATCTCCGACAAAAATAAATCCCACAAAACCCACATATACAACAAATCCAACTTGACAGCTTCCATTCCCTTGGCGTCTATTGACGTACCCGCTGGATCATTTCGCAGATGTCCCAGGATGCTCAATGAAGACTGATACCTCACTGACCCACATGCCCAGCGTCCTGCACGCAGCCGAAAGCATCCGCCAAGGCACACTGACCCCTGTGCAACTGGTCGAGCAAAGCCTCGAAGCCATCAAAACCCACAATCCCACACTGAATGCCTTCGGCGACGTCTACACCGAATCCGCGCGGGAGCAGGCTGAAATCCTGACCGCAGAAGCGCAGGCCAACCAATTTCGTGGCCCGCTCCACGGCATCCCCTTCGGCATCAAAGACCTGTTCTCCACCGCCAATCTGCGCACCACCCGCGGTTCGCTGACCGGCCTGGACAACGTCCCCACCCAGGACGCCCCGATCATCCGCCGCCTCAAGGAGGCCGGCGCGATCATCCTCGGCAAGACCGCCACCACCGAATTCGGCTGGACCGGCGCCAGCACCTCCCGGGTTTTCGGCAATGGCCGCAACCCCTGGAACCCCCAGCTCACCAGCGGAGGATCCAGTTCCGGCTCGGCCATTGCGGTGGCAGCACGCATGGTCCCGGCCACGCTGGGTTCCGACGGCGGCGGTTCGGTGCGCATTCCCGGCGCCTTTTGCGGTGCATTCGCTCTTAAAGGCTCTCTTGGGCGCATCCCCACCTGGCCCTGGTCCGCCACTGAAATGCTCAGCCACGCCGGCCCGATCACCCGTACCGTGCGCGACAGCGCGTTGCTCTTCGATATCCTCTCCGGGCCCGATCCGCTGGATCACCAGGCCTTGCCCGCGCCCACCGAGTCCTACCTGGCGCGCTGCGACCAACCGCTGGGCCCCGTGCGTGTGGCGTATTGCCCGACCTTGTTCGATACGACGGTGGACCCGGTCATCGCCGCCACCGTCGAAGCGGCGGTGCATTACCTTGCGGATGAGCTGCCGGTCACCGTCACCACCCTGAACCTGGACTGGCAAGACCCGCTGGCCACCTTCGAAACCCTGTGGGTCGGCGGGCGCGGGATCGCCTATGGCAAATCCCTGGCCGATCGCCTCGACCAACTGGACCCGGGTTTCGCTGCGCTGATCAAGCGCTCCGCCGATTACGATCTGGCGGCCTACCTCAAGGCCGTGCAGCAACGTGCACTGTTCGCCAATCAGGTACACGCGCTGTTTAATGACTACGACGTACTGCTGATGCCGACGATGCCGATCCTGCCGTTCGCCGCCGACCGGGTTGCCCCCGAGGGCTGGCCGGGCGAGGAGGGCGCGGTGCCCTGGGCCCGCTGGACGCCGTTTACCTATCCGTTCAATATCACCGGCAACCCCGCTGCCAGCCTGCCCTGCGGCTTCAGCCCGAGCGGTTTGCCGATTGGCCTGCAGGTGATCGGCCCACGTTTTGCCGACGCCCAGGTGCTGCAATTCTGCGCGGCCGTCGAAGCCATCGCCCCCTGGGATCAGCACCTCCCCCCGATGCTGATGCCTTGATTGATTGCACCCGGAGTGGGCTCAAAAGAAGCCCGCCCGTGATAAACGCTTTGTGTTGTCCTGCCCTTTCACACCCTGATGAGTGAGAGGTACCCGTGACCCTGTCCATGGCTGTATTACGTTCTATGCTCCCCGCTGGACCGGCTCGCGCCGCGTTTCGCCGTGGGGCGCGCAATACCGGCCGCCTGAACCTGCCCTGGAATACCTCTTTTATGCTCAACCAGCCACGTCTCGACGAAATCATGCTCCTGCTCACCCAACACCAGCGCGTCAAGGCGTCGGACCTGGCGCAGGCGCTGTTCGTCTCCGAAGAAACCATCCGCCGCGACTTCAAGTACCTGGAAGAAGCCGGCAAGCTGCGGCGCATCCACGGCGGCGCGATCCTGCCGCGGCTCAACGAAGAACAGCCGCTGCAGGTGCGCAGCCGCATCAAGCCCCAGGCCAAGACGCGTATCGCGGTGTGTGCAGCGAAGCTGGTGAGCGAAGGCATGGTGCTGTTCCTCGACACCGGCACCTCGACCCTGGCCCTGGCCCAGCAACTGACCGCGTTCAGCCAGTTGCGCATCATCACCAACTCCCTGGACATCGCCCGCTTGATCACCGAGCAAAGCGCCAACCAGGTGCTGGTGGTGCCCGGTGATGTGCGCCGCAACGACAACGCGCTGATTGGCGCCCACACCCTGGAATTCGTCCGACAGTTCCACTACGACATTGCCTTCATGGGCATCGGCGCTGTCGACCTGGAGCTGGGGTTCATGGACTACCAGGAGCCCGAGGCGCTGCTGCGCCGGGAACTGACCAAACACAGCCTGCGCAGCGTGATCCTGGCCGATGACGCCAAGTTCGGCCACCGCACCTTTATCAATACGCTGCCGTTCAGCGCCATCACGACCCTGGTCACCAATCGTGCGCCGTCCAACGACTTTGCGACCCGCCTGGAGCAAGCCCATGTCGATATCCTTTACCCCTGAGTTGCTGGTGCCCAGTGAACAGGACCTTGAAACCTTCGAGGCGCTGTTCCGCGACACCTCGGCCATCGGTGAAACCAAGGCCGGTGGGCTGCATCGCCTCGCCGCCTCGGCTGAAGACGGCGCCGTGCGCGACCTGTTCGCGGCCTGGCTGACTGAACGCGGTTTTGACGTGCGTGTGGATGCAGTGGGTAACATGTTCGGTTTGATTACCATTAATCCAGAAGCGCCCTACGTGCTGTGTGGCTCGCATCTGGACAGCCAGCCGAGTGCCGGGCGTTTCGATGGGGTCTATGGCGTGCTGGCCGGCGCAGTCGCGGTGGCCAGCGTGGCTCGCCAACTGCGCGAGCGCGGCGAAGTACCGGCGTGCAACCTGGCGGTGGTGAACTGGACCAACGAGGAGGGCGCGCGTTTCCAGCCCAGCCTGATCGGCAGCAGCGTGTTCACCGGTGACCTGCCACTGCAGGACGCCTGGGCCTGCCGCGATGGGGATGGCATCAGCCTCAAGCATGCGCTGCAGCAGATTGGTTATCTGGGGGAGGGCCGCGTCGAGTTGGACGTCGCCGGTTATGTGGAAATCCACGTCGAACAAGGTGATGGCCTTGAGCGCGACGGGCTGGCCATCGGTGTGGTGCGCGACACCTGGGCCGCCCTCAAGCAACGGATTCGGTTCATCGGTGAACAGAACCACACCGGCCCTACGCCCATGGCCGCGCGCAAGGACGCCTTGCTGGCCGCCGCCCACGCGATCACTGCGGTGCGGGCCGAGGCCGACCTGCACGGCGTGCAACTGCACAGCTCGGTGGGGCGCCTGGAGATCTATCCCAATTCCCCCAACGTGGTGCCTTCCAGCGTGACGCTGCATGTCGAGTACCGCTCGCCCGACACCGAATTACTGGCCGCAGCCGGTGCGCGCCTGGACGCCAGCCTCAAGGCCACCGCCAGCGCCACGTCGACCGACTACAGCATCGAAAGCCGCGCCCTGCGTGAGCCGACCCACCTGCACTACGGTTTTGCCGAGCTGGCCTACGGCGTCGGCCAGCAACTGGGCTTGCCCATCGGCAACAGCGTCACCGTGTCAGGCCACGACGCCATCAGCCTGAGCCGGCATTACCCGGTGTGCCTGCTGTTTATCCCGAGCAGCAATGGCGTGTCCCACAACGAAGCGGAATTCACCAGCGAGCAGGACATGCGCAACGGCCTGCACATGCTAACCGCGTTGCTGCACCGCGCCTGTTCTACCCCCAACGCCTACCGCTGAGGTCTGCCATGTCGAGTCGTTTGCAAGCAAAGTCACGGCTGCTGGGCGCCCTGGAGGCCGCCGGCTTGTCCGCCCATGTGGTGGTCGAAGAGGGCACCGCCGGGATTGCCTCGCCGGTACGCCTGGCCACCGAGTGGGCCGGTTTTACCGTCAGCGCACCGTGGGGCCAGTGTTACGCCAAAGTCTTGCATGATGACATGCGCGCGCTGATCGACATTGAACGCACTGCCCGCGCCACCCAACTGGCAGCTGATTGCGACGTGACGCCGGGTGTGCGCCTGGTGGATGCTACGGCCGGCGTGTTGCTGCTGGATGCGTTGCCCACCAGCGAGTGGCGTTGGGCCCGCCTCGACGAATTGATGCAGCCCCAGCGCCTGCAAGCGCTCTGGGCCCTGAAGAAACAACTGCACCAAGGCACCTCGCCGGGCTTCGCCCGCTCGCCGCTGCAAGACATCCAGCACCTGCGCGAATTATGCGTGCGCTACAGCGTGGCCTTGCCCATCGACCACGCCTGGATCAGCACCTGCATTGACCTGGCCTGGACCTCGCTGCAACTGAACGCCAGCGACTCGGTGCCGCTGCACGGCGACGGCGTGGCGAGCAACGTGATGATCGGCCCGGACGGCGCCTTGCAACTGATCGACTTCGATTACGCCGGCAGTGGTGATCCCTGGTACGACGTGGCCATCAGCCTTAACGAGTTGTACGTCTTCGAAAACGACTGGCGCGAAGGCATCCATGCCTGGGCCGGCGAGTGCCGTGAAAGCGACTATGCACGCTGCCGCTTGTACGCCTTGATCAACGATTGGTACTGGACGCTCTGGGGCCTGTGGGTCGGCGCTACCTCGGCGCGGCCGCTGGAGTTCTCCAAGGTCGGGCAGTGGACGCTGTTGCGCTGCCGCCAAAGTCTGCAAGACCCGCGGTTTGAAGGTTGGCTACGTCAGGTACAGGAGGGGCAGGCATGAAAGCGTTAGGTGAGGCGTGTACGCCACAAGAGTGTCAGCTGGAAGCGGCGGTGCGCGGGGTTGCCAGTTGGGGCGGCACCGGCATTCGTTATGAACCGGTCAGCGGCGGGATTTCCAACACCAACTGGCGGGTGGAAGTGGCCGGGATCGACACTGCGTATTTCTTCAAGGTGCCGGGCGTGGGCACCGAGATGTTCATTGACCGCCGCACGGCCCACGACGCCAGCCTCAAGGCGGCGCAAACCGGCTATGGCGCGCCGGTGTTCGCATTCCTTGAAGAGTTCGGCGTGGAAGTCTTCGAGTTCATGGAGGGCTGGCGCGCCTCCTCCAACCACGACTTCCTCGACCGCGACGTGCGCCACAACGCGCTGCACGCCCTCAAGGCGTTCAACGACCAGCCGCCACTGGTGCAGACCAAGACCGTGTTCGACATGATTGCCGAGCACCAGCGGCAGGTGGAGCAACTCAACGGCTGCAAGCCCGCCGACGACGCCTGGCTGCGCCGCCAATGCGACCGCGCCCGGGGCGTGCTGCAAGCTTCCGGCATCGACCTGGCTCCCTGCATGAATGACACCCTGGCGGGTAATTTCATGCTCAACGACCGTCGGCAAATTCGTCTGGTGGACTTCGAATACGCCTCCAACAACGACCGGCATTACGAACTGGCGCTGTGGTTCGGCGAAATGTTTTTCACTGATGAAATGGAACTGGCCCTGATCGAGGATTACTTCGGCCAGGTCACCCCGCAGAACCTCGCGCGCATCAAGTTGCACAAGGCCCTGGCGGACATCAAATGGTCGACCTGGGCGATGGTGCAGCACGCGGTGTCGCAGCTGGATTTCGACTTCTACAAATACGGCACCTGGAAGCACATGCGTGCCCGCAGCATCATCAACGATTCGCAATGGGAAACCTGGCTAAGACAGGCTTGAGCCTGCGCCAGACAACAATAATGCATTGAATGAAGTCACTTGGGCGCTGATTGGTGCCTGCGTTTTCACTGCTTGATTTTTGTTTGATCACACAAAAAAACGATCCACAAATTCAAGGAGCACCCGACTCATGAAATCTGATAGCGCACCACCCGGACGCCTGAAAAGCCAACTCTTCGGCGTGTACTTTTTCCTGTTGCTGATGCTCGCCTTATTCCCGCCGTTCTATTTGAGCGTGAGCGGCAGTACCGCGTTGGTACTGGGCATACCGTTGCCGATCTTCTACTGGATCGCCATTGCCGTCCTCGCAGGCCTGGGCCTGTGGGCGTTGTACGTCGCCGAATTGAAGGCCGGCGAAATACCCGAAGAGGGAGATGCGCAATGATCAGCACCGCCAGCGATGCCAACCTCTTTATCACCTTCGGCGTCATCGGCCTGTTCCTGGCCGGGATGATCGCCGTGCTGTACGCCACCAACCGCGAGAGCACGAGTTTTTCCGATTACGCCGTAGGCGGGCGCTCCTATGGGCCGTGGTACATCGCCATGTGTTACACCAACTCGTGGTGGCCGGGCTCGACCTTTACCGCGTTTTTCGCCCTGACCATCGGCGGCGCCCTGGGCTTCTACGGCATGGTCTACGCCACCCTTGGCGTGACGGCAATGTACCTGATGGCCCGCCGCGCGTGGACCTGGGGCCAGCGTTTCAACCTGCGCACCCAGCCGGACTTGCTCGGCATGCGCTTCAACAGCCCGGTGGTCAAGCGCGTGGCCTCGATCATCGGCATCATCTCGGTATTCCCGTGGGTGGTGATGGGCATCCAGGCGTTGGCGATGTTGTTCCAGTTCGCCAGCTTCGGCCGCTGGGGCGTCACCACCTGCCTGGTCGCCGGCGTGGTGGTGGTGCTGGTGCGCCAGTACTGGACCGTGAGCATGGGCATGCGCGGGCTGATCATGACCGACATGTTCCAGGGCCTGATCGCCTATGTCGTGTGTGCGGCGCTGTGTGTGTTCCTGCTGTTCGGCGACCAGGCGTCGTTCTCCAACCTGTCGCACCTGCCGGCGAAAATGTTGCTGATTCCCGGCGCCAGCGGCACCGGTTACGGCCCGCTGTACATGTTCAGCCTGATCTTCACCGGCGTGATCGGCTCGATGTGCTGGCCCATGAGCTTCCAGCGCATCTACACCGCCAGCGGCGTCAAGGCGGTGAAGAAAGGCACGCTGTACACGATCCTGTTGGTGGGTGGTTTCTACGGGATTCTGATGCTGTTTGCCGCGGCCATCAGCCAGGACCCGAACGTCATCGCGCACCCGCAACAAGGCTGGTTCCTCTCGCTGTTCGACATCGGCGGGCCGTGGATGCTGGCGCTGGCTATCGTCATCGTACTGGCGGCGAGCATCGGCCACGTCGACGGCTGCGTGCAGGTCTGCGGCACCCAATTCGCCAACGACCTGGCTACCTGGAACACCCCGCGTACCGATCGGCAACTGACGCTGTTGGCCAAGTCCGGGATGGTGGTGTTTATCGTTGCCGCCTCGGTGCTGGCGTACCTGACCTTTGATTACGCGCGGTTGCAGTTGCTGGCGCAGATTTCCTACCAGGGGATTATCCAGTTGGCGGTGCCGCTGTTCTTCGGCATTTTCAGCCGCCGCGGCAACAAGGAAGGCGCGATTGCCGGGATGCTGGCGGGGATCGTGGTGGCAATTGTGCTGACGACGATGTATCCGGACGACATTCCCGGGCTGGGGTCGTTGACCAGCGGGATTGTGGGGCTGGTGGTCAATGCGGGGATTTTTGTGGCGTGTGCATGGGCGATCAAGCCGAGTGCGCAGGAGAGTGCGCGGGTGGAGCAGTTGTTTGAGATGGCGGCGCCAGGGCGCAAAGTGCCAATGGGGGCAACGCCGGTCCTGAACTGAACCCACTTCTCTAACCCAATGTAGTTCCAATGTGGGAGCGGGCTTGCTCGCGAATGCAGACTGTCAGTTAAAGCATCAGCGACTGATATACCGCATTCGCGAGCAAGCCCGCTCCCACATTTTTGATTGTGTTTCTACACAGCATTCCCGTTTTGTCGCAGGCGTTTGTAGAGGGTATTGCGGCTGACGCCAAGCTCTCTGGCCAGGTGAGAGATATTCCCGCCCACCGCCTTCAGTCGCTCATTCAGGTCCAGACTGTCATCCACTGCATCACACACCGGCACCACCCCATTCAAATCCACAAAAAAATCATCCGGCAAATGTTCCGCCCGAATCGGCTGCTCTTCCGCCATGGCCAGTGCCACCTGCAACACGCTGCTCACCTGGCGTAGGTTGCCCGGCCACGGATGCTGTTCAAACAAGGCCAGCACCTCGTTAGTCAACCCGGCCCACTGCGTCGGCTCGCGATGCTGTTGCCACAGCTGCTTGAACAACGCCTGTTTATCCGTGCGCTCCCGTAGCGGCGGCAGCTCCAGGGTCAGGCCACCGATGCGGTAATACAGGTCTTCGCGAAAACGCCCGAGCTGTACCTGTTCGCGCAGCGAGCGGTTGGTGGCGGAGATGATCCGCAAATCCACCGGGTACAACTCGCTGCTGCCTACAGGCTGCACACAGCGTTCCTGCAATACCCGCAACAGCCGGGCCTGGGTCGGCAGGGGCATGTCGCCGATCTCGTCGAGGAACAGCGTGCCTTTGTCTGCCTTGCGGATCAGCCCGATGCTGCCTTTCTGGTTGGCGCCGGTGAATGCGCCTTTTTCATAGCCGAACAGTTCCGACTCCACCAGTTCGGCGGGGATCGCTGCGCAGTTGACCGCGATAAACGCTTGTTGGCTGCGAGAGCTGGCCTGGTGCAGGGCTTTGACGAACACTTCCTTGCCGACACCGGTTTCACCGTGGATCAGCAACGGAATATCCTTTTCCAGCAGGCGCTCGGCCTGACGCACGGCCTTTTCCACGCGGGCATCGCCGAAGTGCAGGGTCTTGAGACTGATGGCCGTGGGGCCGGGTTCGCGGGGCTTTTTCGTTTCCACGAACACGCGAGCCTGCACTGGCGCCTGTTTCGGCCGTTTCAGCAGGCACTGGAAACGGTTGCGCCCGGCGGCTTGCAGCGAGAAGGGCAGGCCTTCGGGCTGGTTGAGCAGTTCCAGCAGCGAG
Organism: Pseudomonas sp. G5001; assembly: GCF_013385475.1. Lineage (NCBI taxonomy): Bacteria > Pseudomonadati > Pseudomonadota > Gammaproteobacteria > Pseudomonadales > Pseudomonadaceae > Pseudomonas > Pseudomonas sp. G5001. The sequence continues at coordinate 59,174 of NZ_JACAPZ010000019.1, read as the reverse complement.
ACCTTGAACAGGCTGTCGATCAACACCCGCGACAGGCTGATGCCCAGCAGGTTGTCGGCCCGGCGATTGGCCGACAGTACCTGGCCGCTTTCATCAAAAATCAGCAGTCCGGCCCACTGGCTATCGAGGTTGTTCAGCCCGGTGTTGAACGTCAGCTGGAAATGCTCACCGCGAAACAGGTTGAGGATCAGCCGGTTCTCGACGGTCTGGCTCATCATCTTGACCATGCCGAGGGTGTGGGAGGGCGGCAGGTAGCTGTCGCTGGACACATCCAGCACCGCGATGATTTCCCGCTGCGCATCGAAGATCGGCGCTGCCGAGCCGGTCATGAAACGGTTGGCCTTGAGGAAGTGTTCGTCATGTTCGATATGCACTGCCTGGGCACAGGCCAGGGCGGTGCCGATGGCGTTGGTGCCGCTGGAGCGCTCCATCCAGCTGGCGCCGGCGCTGAAACCACGGGCCAGCTTGGGGTCGATAAAGCGTTGGGTGCCCCACGAAGTCAGCACCTGGCCCTGGTTGTCGGCAAGCATGATCAGGCAGTTGGAATTGCTGAGGATGTTTTCGTAGTAGGGCAGCACTTCCTGGTGGGTGGTCTGCACAAGGGAATGCTGGCTTTCCAGCAACTGGCTGACGCCGTCTGCGGGCAGTTGGTCGAAGCTCGGTGTGCTCTGGTGATCCAGGCCATAGGCCCGGCAGCGGCGCCAGGAGTCCTGGATGATGGCATCGTGCGCCAGCGGTGTGCTCATGGCGGTGACCCTTGCTTTATTGTTGTTCTGGGGTGCGGAAGGCCCGTTCAGTGTTGTTCAGAACTGTTCATTGTCAACCCGCCGATTGTTCAGTTGTTCAGCCTGACCTGTTCATTTCTGTTCAGAGGCGAATCGCTGTTTTGCCTAACTCGTTGACCGGCCTGAGGTTTGGGTTGTTGGCACGGAACTCGCTCTGTGCTCCTGCCAGAACCATTCCAATAATAAAAAGGTCGTGTCATGTCATTGACCCTGGAGCACGTCACTCGCGTTGTCGAAGGCCAAACCTGGATCGACGACGCCAACCTGCGTTTCGAAGCCGGTTCCTTCAATGTATTGCTGGGCCGCACGCTCTCCGGCAAGACCAGCCTGATGCGCCTGATGGCCGGCCTGGACAAGCCTGACAGCGGGCGCATCCTGATGAATGGCGTGGACGTCACCCAGAAGCCGGTGCGCCTGCGCAATGTGTCGATGGTCTATCAGCAGTTCATCAACTACCCGACCATGACCGTGTTCGAGAACATCGCCTCGCCGCTGCGCCAGGCCGGAGTCTCTGCCGAGCAGATCCAGAGCAAAGTCCTCGAAACCGCGAAAATGCTGCGTATCGAGAAATTCCTCCAGCGTCACCCCCTGGAACTCTCCGGCGGCCAGCAGCAACGCACCGCCATGGCCCGGGCGCTGGTCAAGGATGCCGAGCTGATTCTGTTCGATGAACCCCTGGTGAACCTGGACTACAAACTGCGGGAAGAACTGCGCCAGGAAATGCGCGAGCTGTTCAAGGCACGCCACACCATCGCCATCTACGCCACCACCGAACCCAACGAAGCCCTGGCGCTGGGCGGTACCACCACGATTCTCCACGAGGGCCGGGTGATCCAGAGCGGCAAGGCCGCCGAGGTCTATCACCAGCCACAAACCGTGCTGGCGGCCGAGCTGTTTTCCGAGCCGCCGATCAACCTGATGCCCGGGCGCATCAGTGGCAATGAAGTGAGCTTCGCCAACTTCGTGCACTTCCCGCTGAACGTCGACCTGCGGCCCATCGGTGAGGGCGAGTTTCGCTTTGGCGTGCGTCCCAGCCATATCAGCCTGGTGCCGAGCAACGACGATGACCTGGAGCTGGCAGTGACCGTGGAAGTCGCCGAGATCAGTGGCTCGGAAACCTTCCTGCATGTGCGCAGCGAACACTTCTTGCTGGTGCTGCATTTGCCCGGCGTGCATGAGTACGACGTCGACGCGCCGATCCGCATCTATATCCCTACCCACAAACTGTTTGTGTTCGATGGTCAGGGACGTCTGGTCCAGGCTCCGGGCCGACGTGTCGCGAGGGTTGCCTGATGGCCGAGATCCATTTGCAGAACCTGGCCCACAGCTACAGCTCAAAGCCAAACGGCCCCGAGGACTACGCGATTCGCGAGATGAACCACGTCTGGGAGCAGGGCGGCGCCTACGCGTTGTTGGGGCCGTCGGGCTGCGGCAAGTCGACCTTGCTCAACATTATCTCCGGCCTGCTCAGCCCGTCCGAAGGCCAGGTGCTGTTCGACGCCAAGGTGGTCAACGAACTGACCCCGGAAAAGCGCAACATCGCCCAGGTGTTCCAGTTCCCGGTGGTGTACGACACCATGACCGTGTTCGATAACCTGGCTTTTCCCCTGCGAAACCAGGGCATGGCCGAGGCGAAGATTCACAGCAAGGTGCAGGAAATTGCCGAGGTGCTCGACCTGCAAAACCTGCTGGACAAAAAGGCCCGCAACCTCACTGCCGATGAAAAACAGAAAGTCTCCATGGGCCGCGGGCTGGTGCGGGATGACGTGTCGGCGATCCTGTTCGACGAACCGCTGACGGTGATCGACCCGCACCTGAAATGGAAGCTGCGGCGCAAGCTCAAGCAGATCCACGAGCAGTTCAACATCACCATGGTCTACGTGACGCATGACCAACTGGAAGCCTCGACCTTCGCCGACAAGATCGCGGTGATGTATGGCGGGCAGATCGTGCAGTTCGGTACGCCCCGGGAGTTGTTCGAGCGGCCCAGCCACACCTTTGTCGGCTATTTCATCGGCAGCCCTGGGATGAATCTGATTGAGGTGCAGGCAGAGGCGGGCGGTGTGCGCTTTGCCGGGACACATCTGGCGTTGCCTGAGGCGTTGCAGCAGCGCATTGGCGAAATGCCTTACAAGAAGCTGCAGGTCGGCATCCGCCCGGAATTTATCCATGTGTGGGATGAGCACAATCCCGACGCGCTACAGGCGCAAGTCACCCATGTGGAAGACCTCGGCACCTACAAGATCATGACCCTCAACCTCGATGGCGCACCGTTGAAAGTGCGCCTGGCCGAAGACAAACCGGTGCCCGAGGGCCAGGCGTCCATCAGCTTTCCGGGGCAGTGGCTGATGGTGTATGCCGATGACTACTTGCTGGAGGTGCAGCCATGAACAAGGTGCAGAACAACAAGGCCTGGTGGCTGGTATTGCCGGTGTTCCTGCTGGTGGCCTTCAGCGCGGTGATCCCGATGATGACCGTGGTCAACTACTCGGTGCAGGACATCTTCGACCAATCCAGCCGCTACTTCGTCGGCGCCGACTGGTACAAACAGGTGCTGCTGGACCCGCGCCTGCATGACTCGCTGCTGCGTCAGTTCATCTACTCGGCGTGTGTGCTGTTGATCGAGATTCCGCTGGGCATCGCGATTGCCCTGACGATGCCCACCAAGGGCCGCTGGTCGTCGCTGGTGTTGATCGTGATGGCGATTCCGCTGCTGATTCCGTGGAACGTGGTCGGCACCATCTGGCAGATCTTTGGCCGTGCCGACATTGGCCTGATGGGTTCCACGCTCAATGCGATGGGCATCAGCTACAACTACGCCGCCAACACCATGGACGCCTGGGTCACGGTGCTGGTGATGGACGTGTGGCACTGGACGTCCCTGGTGGCGCTGCTGTGTTTCTCGGGGCTGCGGGCGATCCCGGATGTGTACTACCAGGCGGCGCGGATTGATCGGGCGTCCAGCTGGGCGGTGTTCCGACATATCCAGCTGCCAAAACTGAAGAGCGTACTGTTGATCGCGGTGATGCTGCGCTTCATGGACAGTTTCATGATCTACACCGAACCGTTTGTGCTGACGGGCGGCGGGCCAGGGAACGCCACCACCTTCCTCAGCCAGACGCTTACCCAGATGGCCGTAGGCCAATTCGACCTGGGCCCGGCGGCGGCGTTTTCGCTGGTGTACTTCCTGATCATCCTGTTGGTGTCCTGGCTGTTCTACACCGCCATGACCCACTCCGACGCCAACCGCTGAGGCCGCCAACATGAGCAAGCGCAAGGTAATCCCGCTGCTGGTCTACATCCTGTTCCTGCTGGTGCCGATCTACTGGCTGCTGAACATGTCCTTCAAGAGCAACACCGAAATCCTCGGCGGCCTGACCCTGTTTCCGCAGGACTTCACCTTCGCCAACTACAAGGTGATCTTCACCGACCCGAGCTGGTACACCGGCTACCTCAACTCGCTGTACTACGTCAGCCTCAACACCGTGATTTCCCTGAGCGTGGCGCTGCCGGCGGCCTACGCGTTCTCGCGCTACCGCTTCCTCGGCGACAAGCACTTGTTCTTCTGGTTGCTGACCAACCGCATGGCGCCGCCGGCGGTGTTTTTGCTGCCGTTCTTCCAGCTGTATTCGTCCATTGGCTTGTTCGATACGCATATCGCGGTGGCCTTGGCCCATTGCCTGTTCAACGTGCCGCTGGCGGTGTGGATTCTCGAAGGTTTCATGTCGGGCGTGCCCAAGGAAATCGACGAAACGGCCTACATCGACGGGTACAGCTTCCCCAAGTTTTTCGTGAAGATCTTCATCCCGCTGATTGGCTCGGGGATCGGCGTCACGGCGTTTTTCTGTTTCATGTTTTCCTGGGTCGAGCTCCTGCTGGCACGCACGCTGACGTCGGTGAACGCCAAACCCATCGCCGCAGTGATGACCCGTACGGTTTCGGCCTCCGGCATCGACTGGGGCGTGCTGGCGGCGGCGGGGGTGTTGACCATTTTGCCGGGCATGCTGGTGATCTGGTTCGTTCGCAACCATGTGGCCAAGGGCTTTGCCCTGGGCCGGGTCTGAGGAGTCGATGATGGAATGGATGGCCTGGACCACCCCGACTGCACTGTTCTTTGCCGCGATCGGCCTGCTGCTGGTGGGCATGACGACCTGGGAATTGCGCTCGCCGAGTATCCCCCGGCGCGGCTTTTTACCGATCAGCACCACCCGTGGTGATCGTTTGTTTATCGGTCTTCTCGGCAGCGCCTACCTGCATTTGTTGGTGATCGGCGTAACCGGCTGGAGCATCTGGGTGGCGTCCGCGCTGTCTCTGGTGTGGCTGTTGTCTGTGATGCGTTGGGGCTAGCTGCCCCTTTTGAACCCCAAAACCAGGAGGTCTCTATGTTCGATAAAAACAATAAGCTGCGACATAGCATTTCATTGGCGGCCGTGCTGGCGCTCAGCGGGCTCAGTGCTGCGGCCTGGGCGGATGCTTATGAAGACGCTGCGAAAAAATGGATCGGCAGTGAGTTCAAACCGTCGACCCTCACCGAAGCCCAGCAGCTTGAAGAGCTGAAGTGGTTTATCAAGGCCGCGGAGCCGTTTCGCGGGATGAAGATCAACGTGGTGTCGGAAACCCTCACCACCCACGAGTATGAATCCAAGGTGCTGGCCAAGGCCTTCAGCGAAATCACCGGGATCAAGCTGACTCACGACTTGCTGCAGGAAGGCGACGTGGTGGAAAAGCTGCAAACCCAGATGCAGTCCGACAAGAATATCTATGACGGCTGGGTCAACGATTCCGACTTGATCGGTACGCACTTTCGCTATGGCAAGACAGAATCCATCACCGACCTGATGGCCAACGAAGGCAAGAACTTCACTTCACCCACCCTGGACATCAAGGACTTCATCGGTATTTCGTTCACCACTGCGCCCGACGGCAAGATCTACCAATTGCCCGACCAACAGTTCGCCAACCTGTACTGGTTCCGCGCCGACTGGTTCGAACGGGCAGACCTGAAAGCCAAGTTCAAGGAGAAGTACGGCTATGAACTCGGCGTGCCGGTGAACTGGTCGGCCTACGAAGACATCGCCAAATTCTTCAGCGAAGACGTCAAGGAAATCGACGGCAAGCGCGTCTACGGGCACATGGATTACGGCAAGAAAGACCCGTCCCTGGGCTGGCGCTTCACCGATGCCTGGTTCTCCATGGCCGGTGGCGGCGACAAGGGCCTGCCCAACGGTTTGCCGGTGGACGAATGGGGCATTCGCGTGGAGGACTGCCACCCGGTGGGCTCCAGCGTCACCCGTGGTGGCGACACCAACGGCCCGGCGGCGGTGTATGCCACGCAGAAATACGTGGACTGGATGAAAGCCTATGCACCACCGGAAGCGGCGGGCATGACCTTCTCCGAATCCGGTCCGGTGCCGTCCCAGGGCAACATCGCCCAGCAGATCTTCTGGTACACCGCGTTTACCGCCGACATGACCAAGCCGGGCCTGCCGGTGGTCAACGCCGACGGCACGCCGAAATGGCGCATGGCGCCATCACCCGTCGGGCCTTACTGGGAAAAGGGCATGAAGAAGGGCTATCAGGACGTAGGTTCCTGGACCTTCCTCAAGTCGACGCCCGAGAAGCAGAAACTGGCGGCCTGGCTGTACGCGCAGTTCGTGACCTCGAAAACCGTGTCGCTGAAGAAAACCATCGTTGGCCTGACGCCGATTCGTGAGTCTGACATCAACTCCCAGGCCATGACCGACCTGGCGCCGAAACTCGGTGGGTTGGTGGAGTTCTACCGCAGCCCGGCCCGGGTGGAGTGGACCCCGACCGGCACCAACGTGCCGGACTATCCACGGTTGGCGCAATTGTGGTGGAGCCATATTTCGGAGGCGGCCAGCGGAGAGAAGACGCCGCAGCAGGCGCTGGACGGGTTGGCCAAGGATCAGGACGCGATCATGACGCGCCTGGAACGCTCCAAGGTGCAGCCGATTTGCGGGCCGAAAATGAACGAAGAACGGGATGCGCAGTACTGGTTCGACCAGCCGGGCGCGCCGAAGCCTAAGTTGGCAAATGAGAAGCCACAGGGTGAGACGGTCAGTTATAACGAGTTGCTGAAGTCGTGGGAGGCGGCGCGCAAGTAACCCAAACGCCGCAGATCAAAAATGTGGGAGCGGGCTTGCTCGCGAAGGCGGTAGATCAGTCAGCAGATATGTGACTGACAGACCGCTTTCGCGAGCAAGCCCGCTCCCACATTGGGTTTGCGGTGTTTCTGCAAGGGGGGCTATTTGGGATACAGCGGCGGCAAGCTGGTGCTGTCCCCCGCAGGGTCCTGCTCGCGCTCCGCCATCGGAATCGCCTTCACCGCCCGCCACAATTCCTCTCCCTGCCAATACTGCCCACTCTCGCTGTACAGCGCGCCGTTCAACCCATCCAGCGCATCCGACAACGGCACAAACCGCGCCGCCATATCCGCCAGGGTCTCCGGCTGCTGTCGCGCCCAGGCATCCAGCGCCTGACGCGTAGCCTGCGGGTCATTCGCCTGGCTCGCCCGCTTGAGGTCGTCCAGCAAGGTACGCGGGCTCGGGCCGGTTTGCGCGGCACGCAAAATCGCCGGCTGCCAGCGTGCACGCCACCACAAACCGAAGCCCAGCAGGGTGGTGCAGGCCAGGATCAGGCTGGTCAGTTGCCAGATCCACAGGCTGTCGTTGTCCGGCGCGGTGATCACGGTCGGGCTGGCCGGCGTGTCCACGATCAGGCTCGGGTTGGTCGCCACTTGCAGGGTGCGCGCCGGCAGGCTGGTGCGTTCCAGATGGTCTTCGTGGGTGTTCCACCACACCACTTCCACCGCCGGCAGTTCAAGCGCGCCAACGCGGTTGGGCACCAGCGCTTCGCGGTCTTCACGGCTGCCGATCAGGCCACGGTCGTTGTTCTGGTTGCTCAGCACCGGCTGGTCCGGGTAGCGGCGCAGGCCGGGGATGTCGCTCAGTGCCAGCGGTGGCAGTTGCGCGCCGGCCAGGCCTTCGGCTTTCAAGGTCAGGCTGCGGGTCAGGGAGTCGCCCACCTGTACGTGATCGGGCTCGGGGTTCCAGCTTTCCGTGAGGGTCAGGCTGCGGGCCGGCAGCCAGGGAGCATCCGCCGGGTACAGCGCAGGCTTGGCCTTGACCGTCAACGACAGCTCCGGCGAACTGACGTGAATCAGCTTGCCGGGCTTGGAACCCTGGGGGTTGTTGTCCTGGGCGGGCCGTGGCTCTACCAGGGTGGCGCTGAACGTCTGCGTCGGAATGGTCAGCGTGCCGCTGTGCTGCGGGTAGATGGCATAGCGGGTTTCGATCACACCGTGGCGGATGCCGTTGATGACTTTCTCGTAGGTGCGCGACTCGCCCAACTGCTCGATGCGCGTATCGGCGATCTGCAACGGCGTGAGGCTGCTGTCGTCATACAGCGACACCGAGTGGTAGACGCGCACGGTCAGCAACGCCTGGGCCTGGACGTAGACGCTGTCCTGGTCGAGGTTGGTTTCGATGAACACGGGAGCCAGTTGGGCCTCGGTGTTCTGGCTGACGGTTTCCACCACTTGCAGGGTAATCGGCTGGGTCTTGAGTTCGCCGATCTGCAACGGTGGAATCACCACGGTGCCGTTCTCCTTGGGCAGCAGGGTGATGATCCAGCGGGTGGTGGCGTGGTTGTCGCCGCCCAGGGTGGTGAGCTGGTTGATCTGGCGTGTGCCGCTCACTTCAAACAGAGGGTCCAGCGGCGCCAGGTCCGGTTTGCCGAACAGCGTGACGTCGTTGGATTCCACCGTCAGTTCCACCGTCTCCCCGGAATTGATGCGGCTGCGGTCGACACTGGCCACCAGGCCGGCGGCCTGGGCCTGGCTGGCCCACAACGCGAGGGTGAGAAGAAGGGCGGTGCAGCGGTTCATCGAGTCTTGTCCTGATGTTGTTGCTGTTCGTACCAGAATTTGCGTCGCAGCAGCTCGCCGGGGTTGTCCGGGATCTGCCGCAGCCATTGTTCCAGGGCCTGGCGCTGCTCGCCTTCAAGCGTGCCGTCGACCGGGCGCAGGGGCGGGGTGGTGGTTTGTTCATCACCCAACTCGCTGCCGGGTACCTCGTTGCTGCCGGCGTGGGGCGTGGCCCCGGTTTGCGTGTCGGTCGCGCCGGGCTGGCCCTGGCCTTGGGACGTCTGCTCGCCACCGGTGGCGGTCTGGCTGCTGGCGCCCGGTTGCGCAGTCTGGCCGGGTTGGGTGGTTTCGTCATCCTCGTTTTTTGCAGGCTTGGCCGGCTCGGTTTTTTCCGGTTCCTGTTGCATCAGGCTTTCCACCAGCGCCTTGTTCTTCAGCGCCGGCTGCAAGTCTGGCTGGGCTTCGAGGGCTTGTTCGTAGGCATCGATCGCCGCTTCCAGCTCGCCGCTTTTGGCCAGGGCATTGCCCCGATTGTAGTGGGAGTAGGCGTCGCTGCCTTCGGCAAACCGCTTGGCGGCTTCGGCATAGTTGCCCGCTTCATACAGTGCGACGCCTTGCCATTGCGGGTCTTCGAAATGTTCGGCTGCTTCGGCCGGGCGTTTTTTCTTCAGCAGCAGTTGGCCCTGTTGGTCGGGGCGCAGCCACAGGTCCTGGAAGTCGAAGGCATAGCTGGGCTGCGGCGCGCCCAACAGCAGCAACGGCAGGAAGAACAGCCAGCCCCGGCGCCCGGCGCAGGCAGCGAGCAGCAGCAGTGGCAAGAGCAACCAATAACCCTGGTCGGCCCAGGTATCGAGGTGCAGCAGTTGGCCGTCATTGCGCAGGCTTTGCGGGCCGTCCAGCATCCCGAGGTGGCGCAGGTCCTTGTCGTCCAGGCGTGCCTGGCGGTAGAGGCCGCCCATTTCGCTGGCGAAGGCCTTGAGGGTCGGGCTGTCCAGGCGCGGCACGAGGATCGCGCCCTGGGCGTCCTTGAGGAACTCGCCGCTTTCCTGGGTCACCGGCGTGCCTTCGCGGCTGCCAATGCCGAGGATCGACAAGCTCGGCGCCTGGTTGCCTTGCAGCTGCAGGCGGATCCCCTGGCGTTCCTGCTTGGACAGCGACGAGCCGATCAGCAGCAGCCGACCCTGGCCGAGGCCGCCATGCTTGAGCAGGCTCAGGGCCTTCTCCACGGCCAGATCGGCACGGTGGCCGGGCTCGGGCATGATCGAGGGGCGCAGGGCTTCCAGCAGGTTATGGCTGGTGGCCAGGTCGTCCGAGAGTGGCACCAGCGTATGGGCGCTGCCGGCGTAGACCACGATGGCGGTCTGCGCATCGCTGCGGGCCTGAAGCAGGTCGAACAGCTTGCGCCGTGCCTGTTCGAGGCGGCTGGGCGGGCTGTCGGTGGCGAGCATTTCCGGGGTCAGTTCCAGCAGCACCACCAGCGGGTCGGCGGGCTTCTGGCTGGACTGTTCGACGCGTTCCCAGCTCGGCCCCAGCAACGCCAGCACGGCCAGCAGCCAGGCGATGCCGAGCACCACCCATGGCGACTTGCTTTCGCGGCCACTGCCGCCGCTGAGCAACGCGGCATGGAACGCTGGCGGCAGAATCATCTGCCAGCGCCCGGCGCGTTTCTGGCGGTGCCACAACTGCCACAGCAACCAGCCGAGCAGCGGCAGCAGCAACAGCCACCAGGGGCGGAACCAGTGCGGCCACAGGGCGATCATCGACGCCTCCGCAAACGCAGGCGTTTGAGGCGTTCACGCCATTCAGGATTGGGTTGCAGGAAACGGCCCTTGCTTGAGAGTTTGTTGAACAGGCGTTGCAGGGCGTTATCCGGCCAGCGTTCCTGGATCACCAGCAGCATGCTGAGGATCAGCGCCAACGCCAGCGGCGCGCTGTACAGCGCCTGGGCGGGGCGGGCCTGGGTGGGTTGCTGGGCCACGGGTTCGAGCTGGTCGAGGGTTTCCTTGATCTTCAGCAGTTCATTGCCGTCGCGGGCGCGGAAGTAGCGGCCGCCGGTGGCCTCGGCGATGGCCTTGAGGGCCGGTTCGTCGAGGTCGAGGCTCGGGTTGACGCCGAGGATGCCCAGGGAGCCGGTTTGCTCGGGGTCTGCGCCGATGCCGATCGGGTAGATTTTCACCCCTTCTTCGGCGGCCAGGCGGGCGGCGGTCAGCGGGTCGATTTCGCCGGCATTGTTGGCGCCGTCGGTGACCAGGATCAGCACCCGGCTTTGCGCCGGACGCTGGCGCAGGCGCTTGAGGGCCAGGCCGATGGCGTCGCCAATCGCGGTGTTTTTACCGGCGATGCCAATCCGTGCCTCATCCAGCCAGGTGCGCACGGTGCGCCGGTCAAAGGTCAGCGGCGCTTGCAGATAGGCCTGGCTGCCGAACAGGATTAATCCCACGCGATCACCTTCGCGGCCCTCCAGGAAATCTCCCAGCAGGTGCTTGACCAGGCTCAGGCGGCTGACGTCTTCGTCTTGCCATTGCATGTCGGGGAAGTCCATCGAGCCGGAAACGTCCACCGCCACCAGCAAGTCGCGGCCGCTGGCTGCAATCGGCAAGGGTTCGCCCAACCATTCCGGGCGGGCGGCGGCGGTCAACAGCAGCAGCCACAGGAACACAAACGGTGCTTGCTGGCGCCATCCCGGCAGGTTGACCCGCGCGCGGCGGCGGGCCAGGCCTTCGAGGTCGCTGAGGAAGCTGACTTTCAGCGCCGGTTCGCCGCTGTCGGCCACCGGCAGGATAATCCGCAGCAACCAGGGCAATGGCAACAGGGCAAAGATCCACGGCCAGGCGAACTCAAACATGTTTGCGAATCCAGGTATCGACGGCCTGGGTCAGACCGGCGATGGCCTTGTCGTCGAGTTTGCATTCGGGCTTGTAGGCGCCTTCCACCAGCACCATCCAGCGGGTCAGGCCGGCAGCGGGGCAACGGTTGTCGAGGAACGCCAGCCACTTGCGGCCGTTGAGGGTGTGGCTCTGGCTGTAGGGGTAGTCGTTGCGGCACAGGCGCTTGAGCAGGCCGTTGAGTTGTTGCAGCCAGGCACCGGCCGGTGCGCCGTCGTAGGGTTTGGGCATCAGCGCCAGTTCGGCGAGGGCGGCGATGCGCAGCGGGTCCAGGGGTTGTTCGGCACGGGCCAATGGGCGCTTGGCTGGCAGGAAACGGCGCAGCCACCACAGGCCCCAGCCCGCCAACGGGATGATCAGCAGCAACAGCCACCAACCCGGCGCCGGCGGCCAGAAGCCGATCACTGGCGGGGCAATCAGGGGTTGCAGTTGGTCGAGGCTGCTCATTGCTTTTTAACCGGGCGTTGCGGGTTCAGGTATTCGCGCAGTTGCTCGACCATTTCACCCTGGGTACTCAAGGGCATCAACAGCACCCGCAGCTTTTGCGCGAGCAGTTCCCAGCGTGCGCTGCGGGCTTCGGCCTGGGCCTTGTAGGCCTGGCGCAGATCAAAATTCAGGGTGTCCAGCTCCAGCTGTGCGCCGCGCTCGGCGAAGCGCAGCAGGCCGGCGGCGGGCAGGGCGTGGTCCAGCGGGTCGGAAACCGGCAACAGCAGCAGGTCGCAATGCCGCGACAACAGGCTCAGCTGTTGCTCGGCGCCTTCGGTCAGGGCGCGCTCGTCACAGATCACAATCACCAGGCTGCCCGGGCGCAATACTTCCCGGGCTCGGCGCAAGGCCATGCCGAGGGCGTCGGCTTCGGGGCGGCGTTCGGTGTTGAGGCTCTGGTTGACCCGTACCAACCGGTTGAGCAATTGCAGCAGGCTTTGCTTGCTGCGCCGGGGTTTGATTTCATAGTGCTCGCTGTCACCGAACACCAGCCCGCCGACCCGGTCGTTATGGCCCAGCGCCGCCCAGCCGATCAGGCTCGCCGCCTGAGCCGCCAGCACCGACTTGAACATCTGCCCCGAGCCGAAAAACAGCCGGCAGCTTTGCTCCACCATGATGAAGATCGGCCGTTCGCGCTCTTCATGAAACAGCTTGGTGTGTGGCTCCTGGGTGCGTGCGGTGACGCGCCAGTCGATGGTGCGCACATCGTCGCCGGCCTGATACACCCGCACCTGGTCGAAGTCGACCCCGCGCCCGCGCAGTTTCGAGTGGTGCAGGCCGATCAGCGGGCTGCGCTGGCTCGGCGTGGAAAACAACTGCACTTCCCGCACGCGATGACGCATCTCGATCAATTCGCTCAGGGTGACACGGGTTCCATCGCCAGCGTTCATAGGCGTCAAGCGACGGCAACGACGTCGAGAATGCGTTGCACCACGCGGTCCTGGTCGATGCCGGCCGCTTCGGCCTCGAACGACAGAATGATGCGGTGGCGCAGCACGTCGAACAGCACCGCCTGGATGTCTTCCGGGCTGACGAAATCGCGGCCGGCCAGCCAGGCGTGGGCCCGGGCGCAGCGGTCCAGGGCAATCGAGCCACGAGGGCTGGCGCCATAGGCAATCCATTCGGCCATTTCCGGATCGAACTTGGCCGGGGTGCGAGTGGCCATGACCAGTTGCACCAGGTATTCCTCCACCGCATCGGCCATGTACAGGCCGAGGATTTCCTTGCGCGCGGCGAAGATCGCCTGCTGGCTGACGCGCCGCTCGGGCTTGGTTTCACCGTTGAGGGCTTCGCCACGGGCCTGCTGCAGGATGCGGCGCTCGACGGCGGCATCGGGGAAGCCGATTTTCACGTGCATCAGGAAACGGTCGAGCTGGGCTTCGGGCAGCGGGTAGGTGCCTTCCTGCTCGATCGGGTTTTGCGTGGCCATCACCAGGAACAATGGCGACAGCTCGTAAGTGCTGCGCCCCACGCTGACCTGGCGCTCGGCCATGGCTTCGAGCAATGCCGACTGCACCTTGGCCGGGGCACGGTTGATTTCGTCCGCCAGCACCAGGTTGTGGAAGATCGGGCCTTGCTGGAACACGAAACTGCCGGTTTCCGGGCGATAGATCTCGGTGCCGGTGATGTCGGCGGGCAGCAGGTCGGGGGTGAACTGGATGCGATGGAACTGTGCCTCGATCCCTTCGGCAAGCTCCTTGATGGCCTTGGTCTTGGCCAGCCCGGGAGCGCCTTCAACCAGCATATGGCCATCGGCGAGCAGGGCAATGAGCAAGCGCTCGATGAGCTTTTCCTGGCCGAGAATCTGCGTTGAAAGAAAGGTTCGCAGCGCAAGCAGCGCTTCACGATGTTCCATCGATGACGGTTCCTGGAGAGGTGAGACTCGGCATTGCGAAAAATGCCAGGCCTGGGGGCGTTACTTTAATGCATCGGAGGGGGTGGAGACTAACGGCGCGGGGGGTATTTTTCGGGAAATGTGGGAAATGTCTGAGGTTTTTTCCGATAGGCGCCTGCCTTTGTGGCGAGGGAGCTTGCTCCCGCTGGGTTGCGCAGCAGCCCCAACAAGGCTGCCGAGTTTTTCCAGGCAGAACGCATTTGGCTGGATTGGGGCCGCTTCGCAGCCCAGCGGGAGCAAGCTCCCTCGCCACATTGTGCGGGTTTGGCAGCTAGGCCCGGATATAGGTCCCGGTGCCCTTGAGAATGTTCTGCAGGGTTTCTTCCACTTCGGCCAGATCCGACTCGGCGGTGCCGTGGGTGATTGCCAATTGATCGTGGCCGCCCAATGCATCGGCATCCGCCGCGCCAATCTCCACCAACAGTGTCGTGGCACTCAGGGTGATCTTCAGCCCGTCCAGGGTCGACGGCTCGTAATCCCAGGTGACTTCCACCTCGTCCTCGTCCGGATAACGGGTCACCATGAACATCTCGCCCTTGTCGCCGTGGCAGCAGAGCATGGCCATGTTGTCTTCTTCGTCATCGCACGGGTTGACGATCAGGTGGGCGGTGGTGAGTTGCAATGGCATGGTTAATCCTGTCTGGGGGAGGGCGAAGCAGGGCAATTGTGCCATTGCGGCGAATTTTGTGCTGCATCGTGTATGAGGGGCTCCTAGCTGTTGCCGGTTTGGTTTTCCAGATCAAAGTCACTTAACAGCGTCAAGATCGACGTTTTGTTAGCCAACTCGCTCCAAGGGCCTTGATCAATGATTGCTCCGTTTGACATGACAATAACCTGATCAAAACGGTGCAGGTGGCGGACATCATGTGTGACGCATATCAATCCGCGTTTGCCGAAGATATCGAACAGCAGATCCCACACAGGCGTGGCCAGTTTTTGTTCAATGGACGCGCTGGGTTCATCGAATAAATTGAATTCCCCGGGCCTGTTGACGAGGCGCAGCAGGGACAGACGCTTTGCTTCGCCTCCTGAAATATTGGACGCGTTTTCGCTGAGGCTGCGGTTTAAAACGATTTCTTCCAGGTTCAGTTGCTCAATTGCGTGGTTCAAGTGTGGGGAGGGGGGGATTCCAAACAGTACGGAGTGATCAAAGTAGCCTTCCAGGAACTGGGGCGACTGGGGGCAATACCTCAGGTACCTCAAATGCGCTTGGGCACTCAGTTCGCAAATGGGCTTGTCGTCGATAAGCAACCTGCTTGTCAGTGAGGGGTTCAAGCCTGCCAGCACTTCCAGCAAGGTAGATTTCCCCGCTCCACTTGGCCCAGTGATGGCAACTGACTGACTTTGGGTAAATTCGATGGCTGTCTTGATGGTCAAGCGGATGGAGCTGGTGTCAGTCACGATGCAGGGATTAAGTATTAACGTTGATTTGGGCTTTAGCGGTATTTCGAGTTGGCCGTTGTCGTCGCCAAAATTTGGTAACGACAGTAGGTGCAGGAGTCGGCGCTGGTCTGCGAGAAATTGATCCAGTACCCGGTAGCCTTCTGTAAGCGCAGTAATGTTGATTAAGAAGCTGCCAGCGATTGAGAATGTCGCAACTAATTGCCCAAGACTAATAACGGGTTGTCCTGAAAGCTGATCCAATACCCCCCAGCCAAGTAGCCCTCCGGTGGCAAGGCTGATGAATAGGATCTTTATACCGTTTAAAAAACCGCCGGAGCTTGTAACTGTTACCGCGGCATTGGCGTATTGGGTGAAAGCTTCATTCAAAGGGTGTGTGGCAGTATGTTCTGCTCCTTCCAGTTTTATAGACTTCCCCGATTTTAAAGTGTTGAACAGAATGGCACCCAGCTCATCTTCTTGTTCGTTGATCCTGTCAATGTGCTTTCTCCGCCATCTTATGATTTTGTGGGCTGTAAAAAGATAGATAGCACTCAGGCCGATCACAGCGAGGAACACTCCGCTACCACCCATATACAAAAAGGCTCCCCCAACAATTAGCAACTCCAGGCACATAGGAAATGCGACAGTGACGAAAAACGTAAGCAATTTTTCGTGAGCCGTGATTCCGCGTTCCACAGACTTTATGAAGTGGCCAATGCGCCATGAGCTAAAGTGATGAAAGTCTTTGTGCAGTAATTGCCCAATCCAATTGATCGAAGCATCTCTTACGATTTGTTGGATTAGCTTGGATAATAGGAATATTTGCGCAGGGTTTACTAAGGCCTGAATGCATCCGGCCAGAATGAAGCCTGCAATCAGTATGAATAAGGTGTTCATTGTTGGCTGGTTGTTGCTAAGTGCGTCTACGACTTCTCCTAGCAGTAAAGGTGGCGCGAGCGCTATAAGTTTAAGCCCTATTGTGGTAAGGACGGTAGACGTAAGCAGAGCTGTATGCTGTTTGCATGCTATTTTAACAAGTGTTTGCATTTGGTCGCCTATAGGCATTCTTCGCTGCATTCATACTTATAGTGTAGGGGTGGGGCAGCTGAGTAGAGTGTGCTGGGGCGCTACCAAGTTTCCACTTCTAATAATGTTGAAGCGCTCAAGGCTGGGGATGTAGATTTGTATAACGCTACAGCCGTTGGCAAACTTGGTGAGTGTTCTGAAGAATATTTTCTTTCCGTCATTGGAAAGGCTGTTTTGTAATATTTGCAGCTGATGCGGAACGCTTGCTGAGAATTGTTTGTGTTGATGTTTAATGAGGGGCAGTCTCAAGTTCTTTATTGAGGAGAACTCAATGAGAGGTTTGAGCTTTTCTGAGCTAGACAGCAGCTCCAGGGTTTTCTTGTCCAGCTCCTCTCCTGCAGAGTCATACAGTTCGTTTGCTTGGAATTGCTCCGTCACCGCTCGCTGCAAAGCTACGTTAACGTCCAGCGAGCAACCTGAGCCAACAGATGCAATATGTAGATCGCCTGCGCCCGCTCTGGGGAAAGCTGCTGCAAAATAAACGCCTAAAAAATCTTTAATGACCACGATCTGGAGACGTTGGGCAGATTTTATTGCATACGGATTGTTATGTAGTGCCATCGCAAGGAGGGATGTGGACGGGGAGTATAAATTTATGGGTGGGCCGATTTTGCAAATTGCCATATAAAAAAGCGATAGAATGTGTCGCTCAATGACTTCGAGAATGCCGTGCAAGAGGGCCTCGTCTTCCGTACATCCGAATGCCATACCTGAATTGGATGAGTAGCGGGCTAGAAAATTTAAGTGAGAGTTTCCTTTGGGATGTTTGTTTTTGGCGATGGCTGGGCAGAGGAGCGCGTGTGGGACTAATAATTTTTCCTTTTTATCAAGGGTTGTGAGCGTTAAGCATTCAAGAGGCTCCTTGATTTGAGAGCAGTTGAAGAGTAAGCCATCGATTTTTGCTGGCGCTTGTGCAGCAACTGCCTTGCAGTGACACGTCGTAATACCAAGGGCGATTGGTTGGCCCGCGATAAGGTGTTCTAAGCTTTCAGCGAGTGCTCCAATAAGTGATTCGGGCCCTTTGCCTGCGCCCGATGCGACTAGTTGGCTATTTGCGTCGTACAGTTCCGTTGTCGCTACTAGGTTTTCTTTGTTTGCATACTGCGTAATCGCAGTTAGGCCAAGGCTATGAATGGTCTCTTTTATTTTTGATAGAGCATTGGTTGGGCTTAGTTCTCGCTCTGACATGCTTGCCTCGTTATTTTTGAATGCCGAAAGGATTTCCTTTCGGCATTTTTTAGCGGGTGCTTCATTTGTATGGAATGTCAGTTTGTGAGTGTGGCGAAGAAGTGGACCTCGGTCGCTAGTAAGCTTTCGGATGCGCCTGCGTTTTGCGGAAAGCCAGTCGGGATGGTTATTTCGGAGCGTTTATTACCCATTTCAATCACCTCGTTTCTATTTTGAATGAGAGGCACTCGATAGTGAGTTCCCCACTTGCGCGTAATTTCGCAAGTGATCAATTAATAGCAGTGGCCCTACCTCGATTCAATTGGTGTGAAGGCGCGAGCGTCCTGTGTTTGTGTAGGAATTATCTCGTCGGGGCGTGGGATGATAGTTGTCTATGTTTGATTTTTTGGCTTAGCTGCGGTTGTACGCAGCTGTTTCAATGGTTTGTGATGTTTATGGTTTTGTGAGAGGTAGGCAAACTAAGAGCGGTTCGACAAATCACTCATTTAGCTTTTGATGTGATTGGGAGTTCAGCCTCTCTATTGGGAAGGGGGCGACCACCGAGAATTTACCCTGATGATTCACTTTCTCAGGAGGCGTGCGGCATGCTGGCGAAAATGCGGCGAATTTTGTGCTGCATCGTGTGTCAGACCTTGAGGCATGACCTGGCGGGCAATATCAGTCATTTCCGGTACTCGGCGCCCCGGGATTTCTCCGAAAACACCCGGTTGCCCAAGTCGCAACCCGCCGGCAGCGTGCCGATGACCGAATATGTCGCAGCGTCGCAAGCAGCTTGCTTCCTACACTCGTTAAGCTGCGCAACGGATGTGCCTCGCCAGGAGTCTGACCTGCCCGTCGTACCGTCACCTGGCAAGGTGCGCATCTTATGGAAGTTGAATGTGACCTCATTGTCTTGTCCAGCTTCACCCACCTGTCACTCTGAATTCGTTACTGTAGACCGCGAACAGAGCTGACGTTCTCCCCGCAAGGGGATAACACGCGACGCTTCCATCAATAACAAGCCCAAGCGGAGTACCACAGATGGCGTTCTTCACCGCAGCCAGCAAAGCCGACTTCCAGCACCAACTGCAAGCGGCACTGGCGCAGCACATCAGTGAACAGGCACTGCCACAAGTGGCGCTGTTCGCTGAACAATTCTTCGGCATCATTTCCCTGGATGAACTGACCCAGCGTCGCTTGTCCGACCTGGCCGGTTGCACCCTGTCTGCCTGGCGCCTGCTTGAGCGCTTTGATCACAACCAACCGCAAGTGCGGGTCTACAACCCCGATTACGAACGTCATGGCTGGCAATCGACCCACACTGCGGTCGAAGTGCTGCACCACGACCTGCCATTCCTGGTGGACTCGGTGCGTACCGAGCTGAACCGCCGTGGCTACAGCATCCACACCCTGCAAACCACCGTACTCAGCGTGCGTCGTGGCAAGAAGGGCGAACTGCTGGAAATCCTGCCCAAAGGCACCCAGGGCGAAGACGTTCAGCAAGAATCGCTGATGTACCTGGAAATCGACCGTTGCGCCAACGCCGCCGAGCTGAGTGTCCTGAGCAAGGAACTTGAGCAGGTACTGGGCGAAGTGCGCGTTGCCGTCGCCGATTTCGAACCGATGAAAGCCAAGGTCCAGGAACTGCTGGCCGGTATCGACGCCAGCCCGTACGTGATCGACGGCGAAGAAAAAGCCGAGATCAAGAGCTTCCTGGAATGGCTGGTGGGCAACCACTTCACCTTCCTCGGCTATGAAGAGTTTGTGGTACGTGACGAGGCGGACGGCGGTCATATCGAATATGACGCCAACTCGTTCCTCGGTCTGACCAAACTGCTGCGCCCGGGCCTGACGGCCGACGAGCTGCGCATCGAAGACTACGCGGTGAACTATCTGCGTGAGCCGGCCGTGCTGTCGTTCGCCAAGGCTGCACACCCAAGCCGCGTGCACCGCCCGGCCTACCCGGACTACGTGTCGATCCGCCAGATCGACGCCGACGGCAAGGTCATCAAGGAATGCCGCTTCATGGGCCTCTACACCTCCTCGGTGTACGGCGAAAGCGTGCGGGTGATTCCTTACATCCGTCGCAAGGTGACGGAAATCGAGCGTCGCTCGGGCTTCCAGGCCAAGGCGCACTTGGGCAAGGAACTGGCCCAGGTGGTCGAGGTGCTGCCCCGTGATGACCTGTTCCAGACCCCGGTGGACGAGCTGTTCAGCACCGTGATGTCGATCGTGCAGATCCAGGAACGCAACAAGATCCGCGTGTTTCTGCGCAAGGACCCGTACGGCCGTTTCTGCTACTGCCTGGCCTACGTGCCGCGCGACATCTATTCCACCGAGGTGCGCCAGAAGATCCAGCAAGTGCTGATGGATCGCCTGAAAGCCTCGGACTGCGAGTTCTGGACGTTCTTCTCCGAGTCCGTACTGGCTCGCGTGCAGTTGATCCTGCGGGTAGACCCGAAGAACCGCCTGGACATCGACCCGCTGCAACTGGAAAAAGAAGTGGTGCAGGCCTGCCGCAGCTGGCAGGACGACTACTCCAGCCTGGTGGTGGAAAGCTTCGGCGAAGCCCACGGCACCAACGTGCTGGCTGATTTCCCGAAAGGTTTCCCGGCCGGCTACCGTGAGCGTTTCGCCGCGCATTCGGCCGTGGTCGACATGCAGCACTTGCTCAGCCTGACCGAAGCCAACCCGCTGGTGATGAGCTTCTACCAGCCGCTGGGCCAGGTTTCCGGCCAGCGCGAGCTGCATTGCAAGCTGTATCACGCCGATACGCCGCTGGCGCTGTCCGATGTGCTGCCGATCCTGGAAAACCTTGGCCTGCGTGTCCTGGGTGAATTCCCGTACCGCCTGCGTCATGCCAATGGCCGCGAGTTCTGGATTCACGATTTCGCGTTCATCGCCGCCGAAGGCGTGAACCTCGATATCCAGCAATTGAACGACACCCTGCAGGACGCGTTCGTGCATATCGTGCACGGCGATGCCGAAAACGATGCGTTCAACCGCCTGGTGCTGACTGCCGGCCTGCCATGGCGCGACGTGGCGCTGCTGCGTGCCTACGCCCGTTACCTGAAGCAGATTCGCCTGGGCTTCGACCTGGGTTACATCGCCAGCACCCTGAACAACCACACCGACATCGCCCGCGAGTTGACCCGGTTGTTCAAGACCCGTTTCTACCTGGCGCGCAAGCTCACCGCCGAAGACCTCGAAGACAAGCAGCAACGCCTGGAACAAGCGATCCTCACGGCCCTGGACGACGTTCAGGTGCTCAACGAAGACCGCATCCTGCGTCGCTACCTGGACCTGATCAAGGCCACCTTGCGGACCAACTTCTACCAGGCTGACGCCAACGGCCAGAACAAGTCGTACTTCAGCTTCAAGTTCAACCCGCACGCGATTCCTGAGCTGCCCAAGCCGGTGCCGAAGTTTGAAATCTTCGTCTACTCGCCACGGGTTGAAGGCGTGCACCTGCGCTTTGGTAACGTCGCTCGCGGCGGCCTGCGCTGGTCTGACCGTGAAGAAGACTTCCGCACTGAAGTATTGGGCCTGGTAAAAGCCCAGCAAGTGAAGAACTCGGTGATCGTGCCGGTGGGCGCCAAGGGCGGTTTCCTGCCGCGTCGCCTGCCGTTGGGCGGCAGCCGGGACGAGATCGCGGCCGAGGGCATCGCCTGCTACCGCATCTTCATTTCCGGCCTGTTGGACATTACCGACAACCTGAAAGACGGCGCCCTGGTGCCACCGTTGAACGTGGTGCGCCACGACAACGATGACCCGTACCTGGTAGTAGCAGCGGACAAGGGCACTGCGACCTTCTCCGACATCGCCAACGGCATCGCCATCGACTACGGCTTCTGGCTGGGTGATGCGTTCGCTTCCGGCGGTTCTGCCGGTTACGATCACAAGAAAATGGGCATCACCGCCAAGGGCGCGTGGGTGGGGGTGCAGCGTCACTTCCGTGAGCGCGGCATCAACGTCCAGCAAGACAGCATCACCGTAGTGGGCGTGGGCGACATGGCCGGCGACGTGTTCGGCAACGGCCTGTTGATGTCCGACAAGCTGCAACTGGTCGCCGCCTTCAACCACCTGCACATCTTCATCGATCCAAACCCGAACCCGGCCAACAGCTTCGCTGAACGTCAGCGCCTGTTCGACCTGCCGCGCTCGGCCTGGACCGACTACGACACCAGCATCATGTCCGAAGGCGGCGGTATCTTCTCGCGCAGCGCGAAGAGCATTGCCATCTCGCCACAGATGAAAGAACGCTTCGACATCCAGGCCGACAAGCTGACCCCGACCGAACTGCTGAATGCCTTGCTCAAGGCGCCGGTGGACCTGTTGTGGAACGGCGGTATCGGCACCTACGTCAAGGCCAGCACCGAAAGCCACGCCGATGTGGGCGACAAGGCCAACGACGCCCTGCGCGTCAACGGCAACGAGTTGCGCTGCAAGGTAGTGGGCGAGGGCGGTAACCTCGGCATGACCCAGCTGGGTCGTGTGGAATTCGGCCTCAATGGCGGCGGTTCCAACACTGACTTCATCGACAACGCCGGTGGTGTGGACTGCTCCGACCACGAAGTGAACATCAAGATCCTGCTCAACGAAGTGGTGCAGGCCGGTGACATGACCGACAAGCAGCGCAACCAGTTGCTGGCGAGCATGACCGACGAAGTCGGCAGCCTGGTGTTGGGCAACAACTACAAGCAAACCCAGGCCCTGTCCCTGGCTGCCCGCAAAGCCTTCGAGCGCGTGGCCGAGTACAAGCGCCTGATGAGCGACCTGGAAGGCCGTGGCAAGCTGGACCGCGCCATCGAGTACCTGCCGACCGAGGAGCAGCTCAACGAGCGCGCCGCTGCGGGCAAGGGCCTGACCCGTCCGGAGCTGTCGGTACTGATCTCCTACAGCAAGATCGACCTCAAGGAAGCGTTGCTCAAATCCCTGGTGCCGGATGACGACTACCTGACCCGTGACATGGAGACCGCTTTCCCGCCGAGCCTGGTGGCGAAGTTCTCCGAAGCCATGCGTCGCCACCGTCTGAAGCGCGAGATCGTCAGCACCCAGATCGCCAACGACCTGGTCAACCACATGGGCATCACCTTCGTTCAGCGCCTCAAAGAGTCCACCGGCATGAGCCCGGCGAACGTGGCGGGCGCCTACGTGATCGTGCGTGACATCTTCCACCTCCCGCACTGGTTCCGTCAGATCGAAGCCCTGGACCACCAGGTCTCGGCCGACGTGCAACTGGAGCTGATGGACGAGCTGATGCGCCTGGGCCGCCGTGCCACGCGCTGGTTCCTGCGCAGCCGTCGCAACGAACAGGATGCGGGGCGTGATGTTGCGCACTTCGGTCCGCACCTTGCCGCGCTGGGCCTCAAGCTCGACGAACTGCTGGAAGGCCCGACCCGCGAAGGTTGGCAGAACCGTTACCAGGCTTACGTCGAAGCCGGTGTGCCGGAGTTGTTGGCGCGCATGGTTGCAGGCACTACCCACCTGTACACCCTGCTGCCAATCATCGAAGCCGCCGACGTGACAGGCCAAAGTGCGGCAGACGTCGCGAAGGCTTACTTCGCCGTCGGCAGCGCCCTGGACTTGCCGTGGTACCTGCAGCAGATCAGCAGCCTGCCCGTGGGCAACAACTGGCAGGCCCAGGCCCGCGAGGCCTTCCGCGATGACGTGGATTGGCAGCAACGGGCGATCACCATTTCCGTACTGCAAATGGCCGATGCGCCAGAAGACATGGAAGCCCGCGTGGCCCTGTGGCTTGAGCAGCACCAGGACATGGCTGATCGCTGGCGCACCATGATGGTGGAGATTCGTGCTGCAGTCGGCACGGACTACGCCATGTACGCGGTGGCCAACCGTGAGTTGCTGGACCTGGCGATGAGCGGTCAATCGGTGCTGTAACTGGCTTGATTGAGCGGTAAAACCAAAAGCCCGGTATCGAAAGATATCGGGCTTTTTTGCATTTGATTATCGGCGTGTTATCTCAACTTGTGGCGAGGGAGCTTGCTCCCGTTGGGCTGCGCAGCAGTCCCGTTTTTGGGGCCGCTGCGCGTCCCAGCGGGAGCAAGCTCCCTCGCCACAGGTTAAAACAGTGTGATCAATTGCTGCGTAGTAGCTTGGCTTCCAGATGATCCAGATGCCGGGTCATCAAGTTGACGGCTTTGCCGGCATCGCCATGCTCCACCGCATCCACAATTGCCCTATGTTCCTGCCATGCGCAATACGTGCAAGCCTTGGCCTCAAACTGCGCAATCGCCAATGAGGTCAGCGGCACCAGGCTGTTGAGAAACTGTGCCAACGGTGCATTCCCGGCGATGGCTGCCAGTTGCAGGTGAAACTCCCCGGAGAGCCGAATCGCCGGGCCACGTTCGTCACGCTCGATGCAGTCGCGCTCCCGTGCGATCAACTCCCGCAGTTGGCGGATCTGCGCCGGTTTCGCCTGGGCACACGCCAACTGCACCACGGTGATTTCCGTCAGGCGCCGCGCCTCGAGAATCTGCTGGGTCTGTTGTGCATCCGGTGCCGCCACCTGGGCCCGATGGTTGGGCCGAAGGATGATCACTTGCTGGTGCGACAGCCGCGCCAGCACCCGGCGAATCACGCTGCGGCTGACGCCAAAACTTTGCCCGAGGCTCTCCTCGGTAAAACGGCTGGCGGGGGCGATGCGTTGCTCGAGAATGGCGTCGAACAGTGCCGGGTAGATGTCGTCCACCGAGAGTTTCGGCTTGCCCACCAGGCGCAACGGCGTAAAGGGGAAAGGGGTGTGCAGGGCGTGAGCGGTCATGCGCGGTCTCCTGGAAGTCAGCTACCCAGATGGTCATCCGGGATGTTCAAGCGAATGCCCATGCGCAAGCCTTCCTGCAGGATATGCCGGCGCATTTCGGCGCTGGCCAGGGCGCTGTTCTTGTTGCGGATCGCGCGCACCACGGCGTCGTTTTCCTGCAAGCGTTCCGCCAGGTGTTCGGGGGAGTTGCGCAGCACCTGGGCGCTTTGCTTGAGGGCGTTGCTGGTTTGTTGCACCACGTTCTGGAAGATCGGGTTGGAGGTCAGGGCGAACAGTTCTTCGTGGAACGCGATGTAGGCGTTCATCCCGGCTTCGCTGTCGCCGGCGTCGAGGGCTTCGCGCATGTCCATCAGGGTCAGGCGCAGTTGCCCGACTTCCTTGCTGCTGATGGATTGCGCCACTAAACCTACGATAAAGGGCTCGAGGGTGTAGCGCAGTTGTAGGATGTCTTCGAGGCTGGCGTCCGCCACGCCGCTGTCCTGGGCCTGGGATTCGCTGAGGGTGGTTTCCAGCACCACCACGCCCTTGCCGGGCATGGAACGTACCAGGCCGAGGGTTTCGAGCACGATCACCGCTTCGCGCAGGCTTGGGCGGCTGATGCCCATTTGCTCGGCCAGTTCACGCTGGCCGGGCAGCATCTCGCCGCGCCGCCACTGACCCCTCGCCAGGGCGGCGCGCAGTTTTTCTACCACTGAATTGACGACGGTTGACGAGGTGATCACGTGTGGCTCCCTTTAAATTGAACTGTCTGCTTGGTGTGGCGAGGGAGCTTGCTCCCGCTGGACTGCGCAGCAGGCCCATTTTTTGGGGCCGCTTCGCGCCCCAGCGGGAGCAAGCTCCCTCGCCACAGGGGGTGAGTCTGTCTCATCAGAACTCTTGGTGGGCGGGCAGCACCGGTTTCTTGGCCTGGAAGGCATACCCTTGTTGACCGTCCAGCACCTTGTTGGCGCGCTGGATATCGATGTCTTTTTCCCAGCGGGCGATGGCCACGGTGGCGACGCAGTTGCCGATCAGGTTGGTCAGCGCCCGGCCAATGCCCATGAACCAGTCCACCGCCAGCACCAGCACCAGGCCCACCACCGGAATCGCCGGGATTGCGGTGAGTGTCGCCGCCAGAATCACCAGTGCCGAACCCGGAATCCCGTGGGCGCCCTTGGAGGTGATCAGCGACACCAGCAGGATGGTCAGCAGGTCGGTCATCGACAGCGGTGTGCCGGTGGCATTGGCGATAAACACGATGGCCAGGGTCAGGTAGATCGAGAAACCCTCGAGGTTGAACGAGTACCCGGTCGGAATCACCAGGCCCACGGTGGAGCTGCCAATGCCAAGGTGTTCCAGTTTACGCATGATCTGTGGCAACACGGCATCGGAGGACGCGGTGCCCATCACGATCAACAGTTCTTCCCGCAGGTACTTGAGCAGCGGCATCATCCGCAGGCCCGACAGGCGCATCACCAGCCCCAGAATCACCGCGACGAACAGGAAGCACGTAAGGTAGAACAGGCCCACCAGGCTGCCCAGGTGTTGCAGGGAATCCAGGCCGTAGGTGCTGGTGGTGAAGGCGATGGCGCCGAACACGCCGATGGGCGCCAGGCGCACGATCATGCCCATGATGCGGAAGATCACGTGGCTCAGCTCGTTGATCAACCGCGAGATGCCGGAAGCGGCTTCGCCCACCAGGTTCAGCGCGCTGCCGAACAACACGGAAAACAACAGCACTTGCAGCACGTTGTTGTCCGCGAAGGCGCCGATCACCGAGTTGGGGATCAGGTCCATCAGGAACTGGCTGGTGCCCTTGATGTGTTGGCCGCGGTCTGCCAGTTCATTCAGGCCGGCAGACGACAGTTGCTCGAGGTGGATATTGGCGCCGGTGCCGATCCCGGTGCTGAAGGCCATGATCAGGCCGATCACCAGGGCCACGGTGGTCAGTGCTTCGAAGTAGATCACCGACTTGAGGCCGATGCGCCCGACTTTCTTCAAGTCGCCGGCACCGGAAATACCGCTGACCACCACGCAGAATACGATCAGGCCAATCAGCATTTTGATCAGCTTGATGAAGCCGTCACCCAGGGGTTTGAGTTGCGAGGAGAATTCAGGGAGGGCGAGGCCGCAGATTATGCCGATCACCAGGCCAATCACGACTTGCAGGAAAATCGAACGCGAGCACCATCTGAGCATGGGAAGGATCTCTATTCGGTGCCCTGGTGGGTCCAGGGCTTAATTGTTGTGGTCTGACCGGTATGTCCAGTGCGGGGCCAGTCTACGCTCGGTTTTTTTCAAGTCGCAAGTAAATATTACGCGGATGGCAGGTCCCGGTCTGACCAGTTGGTCCGCAAGGTTCGTACTTGAGCGGTTGGCGGCCCGGAATTTTTTTCGCTTATCATCCCGGGCTTGGTTCACTGGGTGAGTTATGGATATTCCAGGATTGATCACGGACGCGGCGGGCGTCACCAGCTGTACGTGGCGCACGGCGGCGCCGGAGTACCCGGATTACCACGACCACGAATGGGGCGTGCCGGTGGCCGATGACATTGCGCTGTACGAGAAGATTTGCCTGGAGGGTTTTCAGGCGGGCATGGCGTGGATCACCATCCTGCGTAAGCGCGAGGCGTTTCGGCGGGCGTTCGAGGGCTTTGATTTTCGCCGGGTGGCGCAGTACACCGAGCAGGATATCGAGCGGCTGATGGCCGACCCGGGTATCGTGCGCAATCGCGCCAAGATCGTGTCCACCATCAACAACGCCCGGCGCGCCTGTGAGCTGGTGGATGAGACCGGTTCGCTGGCGGCGTGGCTGTGGTCGTTTGAACCGGCCGCCGATGAGCGCCCGGCGGTGGTGGACATGGCGTACTGGACGGCCAACCCCACGTCAGTCGCGTCAACACGTTTGTCCAAGGCCCTGAAGAAACGTGGCTGGAGCTATGTGGGCCCGACCACGATGTATGCGTTCATGCAGGCGATGGGCATGGTCAACGACCACCTTGAAGGCTGTATCTGCCGGCCTCGAATCGAACATCTGCGCCACCACTTCAAACGACCCTGAGCCACTGACTGTGCGCGGTTAAAACTGTGGGAGCTGGCTTGCCGGCGATGGCGGTGGATCAGCAAACACAACTGTGTCTGATGCACCGCCATCGCAGGCAAGCCAGCTCCCACAGGAGGGTGCGGTGGCGCGGGTTAGTGGGGCAGCGGCGTGAGCACGTCGGCCTTGTCATCCATCACCATCACTACCAGCAGTTTCGCCGGTTGGGTCTGGCTGGCATTGCTGGATTCAAAGTGCCGCGAGCCGGCAGGTTCATAGAACGACTGGCCGACCTTGTAGGTGATCGCCTTTTCATCGTTGACCCGCGAGGTGATTGCACCTTCCAGCACATAGGCCACGGCCGTGCCGGTGTGGCTATGGGGCACGGTGGCCTGGCCCGGCGCATAGTCCACGGTGAGCATCACGGTTTTCTTGCCGGGGACGTTGGCCAGGGCGTGTTCCTGCAACACGTTGATCTTTTCCTGGTTGTACACCGGGTCGTGGGCAAAGGCGCTTAACGAGGCCAGCAGCAGGGTGGTGCCGAGCAGTACTTTCATGGTGAGGCTCCGAGTGAGTCGAGACCCGTTCACCCTAGGCCCCGATCCGGATTTGACCAATAGCCAATCCGGCGGAAATTCCCTCAGCCAATCTGTCGCAGGATATCCCGCACCACGTCCAGCGCCGGGTCAATGTCCAGGGTTTCGATCGCGCCAAACCCGATCTTCAGTCCCTCGCGTACCGGTGTGTCGTGGAAAAACACGCTCAGCGGATAGAGCCCCACGTCAGCCTCCCGTGCCAATTGGGTGAGCTGCGGAATATTCACCGGCACCTTGCACAGTGCGGCCAGATGGAACCCGGCCACGGTGGGCACCACGTCGAACCACGGCGAGAGGTCCCCCGCCAGGCGCTGCAGAATCCGTTCCCGGCGCCCGGCATATACCCCATGGCAGCGCCGAATGTGCTTGAGCAGGTAGCCTTCGCTGATGAACTTGGCCAGGGCCCATTGCGGCAGGGTGGAGCTGTGCTGGTCGGTGAGTTGCTTGGCCTTGAGCACCGCGCCGAAAATTGCCGGCGGCAACACCGTGTAGCCCAGGCGCAACTCCGGCAGCAGGGTTTTCGAGAAGGTCCCGACGTAGGCGACCACGCCGCGGGTGTCCATGCTTTGCAGGGAGTCGGTGGGGCGGCCCTCGTAGCGGAATTCGCTGTCGTAGTCATCCTCGATCACGATGGCGCCCAACGCCAGCGCACGTGCCAGCAACGCCTCACGGCGCGGCACGCTCATGGGCATGCCCAGGGGGAACTGATGGGACGGTGTCACGTAGATCAGCCGCGTGCCGTCGGGAATCAAGTCGACCCGCAGGCCGTGTTCGTCCACCGGCACGCCCACCACGGTCGCCCCCATGGCGTCGAACATCAGTCGCACCGGGGTGTAGCCGGGGTCTTCCATGGCGACGACGGTGCCCGGTTCCAGCACCACGCGGGCGATCAGGTCGAGCGCCTGCTGGGCGCCGTTGGTGACTACGATGTCGTCTTCGCTGCACCTGACCCCACGGGAAAATGCGATATGCCCGGCGATTGCACTGCGCAGGGCCGGCAAGCCTTCCGGCCGGCTGTAGAAGCCGCTGTCCTGTGAGATACGGCGCAAGGCATCGAGGGTGCAGCGCCGCCATTCATCCTGGGGGAACTGGCTGCGGGCGGTGGCACCGCCGATAAAGTCCCGGCTCGGGCGGGTTTCACGGTTGGGGTGACCCATGGGCGCGGGAAGGGCCTGCCACTTGGCCAGGTTGGCGGCGCAGGCAAGGTCGGCGGCACTTTGCAGGTGTTCGCGGCGCGTGGCCCAGGCGTTGACGAACGTGCCACGGCCGATCCTGCCGACCAACAACCCTTCGTAGGTCAGCGCCGCGTAGGTGTCTGAGACTGTCTTGCGCGACACGCCCAGTTGCAGGGCCAGCAAGCGGCTGGGAGGCAATTGCGACCCGGCCACCAGTTGTCCCGACTCAATGGCCGTGCGCAATTGCTGGTAAAGCTGTTCGGCCAGGTCCTTGCGGCCCTTGATAACGACGTGCAGTTCCATGTTTCATCCAGAGGCAAGCAATCACCCGCAAGATTACCGCAAGTCACCCGCCAGCCGAATCAGGACAGGAAACCACCGTCCACATTCAGCGATACACCGGTGGTGTAGCTCGACGCGTCGCTGGCCAGGTACAGCACCGCGCCGGCCATCTCGCTCGGGTCGGCCACGCGCTTGAGGGGGATCTGCGCCAGGGCCATTTTCAGGATCGAGTCGTTCTTCACCAGTGCCGAGGCGAACTTGGTGTCGGTCAGGCCCGGCAGCAGTGCGTTGCAACGAATGCCGAACGGCGCGCATTCCTTGGCGAAGACTTTGGTCATGTTGATCACGGCGGCCTTGGTCACCGAGTAGATGCCCTGGAATACGCCCGGCGAAATCCCGTTGATCGAGGCCACGTTGATGATGCTGCCGCCACCGTTCTCGCGCATCAGCTTGCCGGCTTCCACCGACATGAAGAAGTAGCCGCGGATGTTCACGTCGACGGTCTTCTGGAATGCGCCCAGGTCGGTGTCCAGCACGTTGCAGAACTGCGGGTTGGTGGCGGCGTTGTTGACCAGGATGTCCAGGCGGCCGAACTGTTCGCGGATCGCGGCAAACACGTTGGTGATCTGTTCCATTTCGCCGATATGGCAGGCAATTGCCGTGGCCTTGCCGCCGTCGGCGATGATCGCGTCGGCCACGTGCTGGCAGCCGTCGATCTTGCGGCTCGACACGATCACGTGGGCGCCTTGCTGGGCCAGCAACTTGGCGATGGCCTCACCGATACCGCGGCTGGCGCCGGAAACGAAAGCGATCTTGCCGTCGAGGTCGAACAGTTGGGTCTTGGACATGGTTTTTCCTTGAAGAGGGTCAGAGGGAAGACTGTTTGATGACATTCAGGCTCATCTGCTCAAGCAGCTTGTTCATGTGAATGAACTGCGCAAAGCGTTTGTCCTGGGTCTGGCCATGGAAGAAGCGGTAGTAGATCTGCTGCACGATGCCGGCCAGGCGGAACAGGCCGTAGGTGTAGTAGAAGTCGAAATTGTCGATCTGGATCCCGGAGCGTTCGGCGTAGTAGTCGACGAACTGGCGGCGGGTAAGCATGCCGGGGGCGTTGCTCGGCTGGCGGCGCATCAGTTGCACCGGGGCCGGGTCGGCCGCTTCGATCCAGTAGGCGAGGGTGTTGCCCAGGTCCATCAGCGGGTCGCCGAGGGTGGTCAGTTCCCAGTCCAGCACGCCGATGATCTGCATCGGGTTATGCGGGTCGAGGATCACGTTGTCGAAGCGGTAGTCGTTGTGGACGATGCTCGAGGTGGGGTGGTCGGCCGGCATCTTGTCGTTGAGCCAGGCACGTACCGCTTCCCAGCTGGGGGCGTCGGGGGTCAGGGCTTTTTCGTAGCGGTCGCTCCAGCCGCGAATCTGCCGCTCCACGTAACCTTCGGGCTTGCCCAGGTCGGCCAGGCCGCAGGCGCTGTAGTCGACCTGGTGCAGCTCGACGAACTTGTCGATAAAGCTTTTGCACAAGGCTTCGGTTTTCGCCGCGTCCAGGCCCAGTTCCGGCGGCAGGTCCGAGCGCAGGATGATCCCGTTGACCCGCTCCATCACGTAGAACTCGGCGCCGATCACCGACTCGTCGGTGCAGTGCACGTAGGCCTTGGGGCAATACGGGAAACCGTCCTTGAGCTGGTTGAGAATCCGGTATTCGCGGCCCATGTCGTGGGCGGACTTGGCCTTGTGGCCAAAGGGCGGGCGGCGCAGCACGAATTCCTGGCCGGGGTATTCCAGCAGGTACGTCAGGTTGGAGGCACCCCCGGGGAACTGGCTGATTTTGACGCTGCCGCTCAAGCCCGGGATATGGGCCTTGAGGTAGGGATCGATGAGGCTGGCATCAAGTTCTTCGCCGGGGCGAATCTGGGTCGATTGGTCATTAAGCGCCATGCTTATCCCTTCTGCTTATTCTTAAGGCCTTGGACTATTGGCTAATCTAATGCGCGCGGCCGCCGAGCCACAAGGTTGGGGCGGCTTAATAGGTTAGCGTGTTGGCCGATGATCAGCGGGCTTGATGTGCTCAGATCACCAGAACTGCGCGCCCGCCGGGGTTGCAGGACAGGTTGGCACCGATTTCGACTTTTGCCAGGTCGATGCCCAGGCCGGCGAGCAGGTTATTGACCAGCGGGTCGAGGAGCGGGCTGAGCAGTCCGGAGATGATGCCGCTGAGCAGATTCAGTACGCCGGTGACCAGGCCGACCACCAGGTTCAGCACCAGCCCAATCAGTCCGCCCTGTGTCGGTGGATGGTTGATCAACTGGATGCCATTGAGGGTGTTGCTCAAGCTGCCCACCACGTTGTTGGAACTGAAACTGAAGTAATCCGGGGGGCTTTTCAACTCGGGCGGCGACAGGTAAGTGTGGTTCCGGACGGTCTTGGCCACGCTGCTGTCGATCTTCAGGCTGATGCCACCCACGCCATACGGTTGCCGGGGATCGCAGACACCGTTGCTACAGGTCTTCACCCCAAGGTCGAGTAATGGGAATTCGTCAACGTTCAGTGGTGCTGTGGAGGAAAACAGGTTTTTTGGGTCGATCTGGCCCACCATCAGCCTAACCGCCGAGGTGGTACCGAGCACCGACAAGGCTTTGTCCGCAGGCCCGTTGCAGCGATATCCGGTGACCGTGCTGCTGCCGCTGGCGGCTTCCAGTGCTACATCGATTTGCTGGCCGATTTTGGGGTCAAAGGAGCTGCCTAACAAGATGCCCACCAGCGCCGTTACCCCGCCCAGTAAATCGTTCACCGCGCCGATTGCCGGCAGTTTCACCGAGATCAACGTCCTGACTTGCGCGGTCCTGACGTAGATCGGCTGGGTGGCGATCAGCTTGGGGTTACCTATGGCGGAAACCTGCGCCGGTTCAATGACCTTGGTCTTGACCGTGATATTCAGCAGTCCCAGCACATCCACCGGCAGCTCCACCGCGACCGCGTTGTACTTGTTCGACAGTTGCACAAACCCCTGGATCAGGTTGAACAGTTGCAGGTTAACGTCCAGGGCGCTCTTGTCGGTGCCGTTCTGGATGGTCAGCAGGTCGCCCAGGTGCAGGATCTTGGTGCCGGGTGCAATCAGCTTGATCGCTTCCAGGTTATTGATCACCACCTTGACCGCATCGCCCCCCAGCTTGAGTACATCTATCGCGGCCTGGATCAGATCGCCGACGCTGGCGTCGGTCTTGAGCAACTCGTCGTAGTTGCCGGCGCTGACCTTCAATTGAATCGCCAGCGCGTCCAGGTAACTGAGCAGGTTGATATCGGTATTGATCAGGCCCTTCCAGCCCACCGCGTCGAGTTGCAATTTGCCCCCCAGCAGTCCGCCGATCAACGCATTGAGTGCGGCGGACTTGGTGCTGTCCACGGTCAGCAAGGTGCTGCGGATGGTCAGTACGGCCACCGGTGGCGCGGGCACGGCGGCCACGGCCACTGCCTGCAACCGGATGGTCGGCTCGAAAGGGCCGGTGGAGAGCAGCATGAACAGGCGGTTGGCGATACTGGTGACGACGCGGTGGGTGGCGATGACCTGGATCGCATCGGACCTTGAGGGATTGGGGCTGAAGGCGCGCATGAAGTCAGCCCCGGTGACCAGGGTGCCACAGGTGGTCGCCAG
Source organism: Pseudomonas sp. G5001 (assembly GCF_013385475.1). Classification (NCBI taxonomy): domain Bacteria; kingdom Pseudomonadati; phylum Pseudomonadota; class Gammaproteobacteria; order Pseudomonadales; family Pseudomonadaceae; genus Pseudomonas; species Pseudomonas sp. G5001. The sequence goes on along the minus strand of NZ_JACAPZ010000019.1, from coordinate 26,098 downwards.
GGTACGGTCTTCGTTCAGCGGGAAATCATTGCGGGCTGCGCTTTGGATCGCGAATTGCGCGGCGTTGGTATTCGGCGTCACGCAGGCGCCGCCGCGGGTGACCACTTCCAGCGCCGCGGTGTCGGCAACCCGTTGCAGCTTGCGCTTTTCCAGGTACAGCCGGCCGCTGTCGACCACCAGCAACAGGAACAACAGTGCGATCCCCAGGGTCATCGCACCCATCAGTCCTATTGCGCCGCGTTGGCGGGCCGAGCCGGGTCCTTGGCAAACCATCCTGCGTTCCTTCGCCGGTCCAGTACCGGCATCCTGAGTATCCCCTCAGGCAGTGTAGTCAGGTTTTGCAAGGATTCATGGCTATTGGCCATTATTTTCGCGGAGGCAGTGCTACGGGCGTCAGCACAGGGCGGCCGGCAAAGTATTCCAGCAGGTTGTCCGCCACGCGCTGCACGGTGTCATGGGCGGCTTCCGGCGACAGGCCGGCGACGTGGGGCGTGAGCACGGTATTGCTGAGGCGCTTGAGTGCGTCGGGCACGTTGGGTTCATCGTCGAACACGTCCAGTGCCGCGCCGCCGATGCGCCGTTGCTCCAGGGCGGTAATCAGGTCGGCGGTGACCACCACGCTGCCACGGCCGATGTTCACCAGGAAACCGTTGGGCCCCAGTGCGTCGAGGGCCTGGCGGTCGATCAAATGTCGCGTGCTGGCGCCGCCCGGGGTGGCCAGGATCAGGAAGTCCGAGGCCCGCGCCAGTTCCACGGCGGTGGCGCAGTAGGTGTAGTCCACATCTTCGCGGGGCTGGCGGTTGTGATAACTCACCTCCATGCCAAAACCCAGGGCGGCCCGCTTGGCGATTTCCAGGCCCACGGCGCCCAGGCCGAGAATGCCCAACTGTTTGCCGGCCAGGGAAGGGCGCATTATCTTGGGCCATTCGCTGCGCCGTACTGCTGCGTCCGCCCGGGGAATGTCCCGCACCAGGCACAGCAACAACGCCATGGCGTGGTCGGCCACCGACGGCGCATTCACCCCGGCGCCATTGGTGACCACGATTCCACGGTTGCTGGCGGCTTGCAGGTCCACGTGTTCATACCCGGCGCCGATCACGCAGATGATCTCAAGCAGCGGCAGCGCGGCGATTTCCTCGGCGTACAGGCCCAGCGGGCCACGGGTCAGCACCGCCTGGACCTGCCCGCCGTGGGTCTTGATGGCCTTGGTGCGTTCGGCCGGGGTGGGCGCAAGAATCACGTGAAAGCCATTGCCTTCGATGATCGGCAGGTAGTCGTTGATGGTTTCAACCAGGACCAGAACGGTGACGGGCATCGGAAGGTTCTTCCTGAAGGATTAGAGGCTTGGATTATGCGGGATTTGTAGTCCCGATCGTTTCTTTACCGCAGAAAAATTTCATTTCTCACCAGCCTAATCTGATTTTCCAGACCGCTCGTCCCAGGCCTTTTTACTGCAGCAGACTTCGACGACTTTCCTTAGCAGAGACGTCATGGATGCATGTTCCTGCCACCTCCGAAATCGTCGAGTGGACCTCTTATGGCTACAAGCACAGCCCATCAAAAAACCTAGCTTGGGAAGATATTGTCAGCAGCACCCGATACGGCCCGGCCAAATACAAGCCCGGTATAAATATTGAAAAGCTTGAGCGAGAAGCCTATAAAAATGGAGTGCCAAGCACTCATGCAAAACCCTGGAAACTCAGGGAGTATCCGCAAGTCATAGGTGCCAGTGATGGCAAGCCCAGTTACTGGGTTCGAATTGAGTCAAGCGCGGGCGTCATACATGGTCATCCGATTTCCGAGCAGGAATTCAGGAGGTTAACAAGTTGATCTCACTAGGCTTTATTGACGGAAACGTCACCCATGATGATCTCTCCATCTTGCAGGATGGGGCGATGGAGAGTCAGGTTCACCTGTTGAAAGAGGACATGCTTCAGGTTGAATACGCCGGTGGGCTTATATTGGATGTCGGCTGGTACCCCTCCTTCGATACCCATGGTGGGTTCCGCATCAATGTAATAAGAAATTACGACTGGGACCGCCCAGTGATTGCGTTAACGGCGCACGCAGCCGGTGATCTGGTGGAGCAACTGGCTGTTGCGCAGAGCGCGATCAATGGCGAACTGCGCAACGTATTGAGAACCTCGGCTTAGATAAAGCTCCAGGCTTTAGAAGCAGATATCGTCAGCTTTCACACGCTGCACAAATGCCCCGGCCAAGGTTGCGTTATGGTGCTCGATAATCGATGCGGCCGATAACGCCGGAGTGTCCATGCAAGTATGGGCATCCTCCGGCAGCAGCACCGAGAACCCCAGCTCCACGGCCACTCGGCACGTCGTGTCGATGCAGTACTGGGTTTTCATCCCGACGATCACCAGTTCATTCACCTGTGCCGCCGCCAGTTGCTGCGACAGCTCGGTGCCGAGAAAACAGCTGGGCCGGGTTTTATTGAAAACCGTGTCGCGAGCTTCATCAACCTCCAGTGCTGGCCATAGTTGCCAAAACGGGCTGCCCACCTCGATGGGCGAACCCGCAGGGCCGGTGTGACGTACAGCGAAAACCGGCACGCCAGCGTGTCGGGCGCGCTGAATCAGCTGGTTGATGTTGTCGAGTACGCGCTGGCGTTCGTAGGGTTTTTCCGGACCATCGTACAGACCGGTCTGCATGTCGATGATCAGCAGGGCGGGGCGCTTGTTGTCAGGCATGGTACTGCTCCTTGTGTTTGCCGGATGGCGGAGCAATAAAAAGGCCCCGTCCATTGCTGGCGGGGCCTTGGGTAAATCCGGGTGGCTTAGTTTGCGCGCCACTCACCGCTACCACACGACCCGCCGGAAGCGGTCGTGGTGGTGGTACGGGTGAGGGCCAGCTGAATAAGGTTCATGGGCCGATCATGCTGGCGCTGGCGTTTGCCTGTCAACGCGTCAGCCGAGGTTTTTTTCCGGGATCAGGAGATTCCTGGCGGCAGCGAGGAATTCATCAGACAGGCCGTTGCCTTTGGTCGCACGGGCCAGGGTGAGGGCGCCGACCATCGTCGCGTACTGGGCAATGGCGGCCTGCCGGTCACCTTCGGGGGTTCCGGTGGCCTGGGTAGCGGCCAGGATGCCCATGGACGCTTCAAAGCCCCGGATAAAGCTGCGTTGCAACGCGCTGTCGGCGGCTTCATGGCACATCTCCCCGGCAAAAGCCGCAACCGGGCAACTGTCCCCGGGGTTGTCACGATTGGCGGCCGACAGATACGGATCAATCAACGCCAGGCGCGCAGCCTCGGGATCAGGGCTTTGCTCGACCCTGGCCTGCCAGCGCTCGCTCGATTGCTCGAATGCCCGGTTGCAGGCTTCCGTGGCCAGTGCCTCGCGGGACTCGAAGTGCCCGTAGAAACCGCCATGGGTCAGCCCTGCAGCCGCCATCACGTCCGACACGCTGATGCCATGGATGCCCCGCTCACGAAACAGCCGCGTGGCGGCCTCGACGATGATTTCGCGGTTGAGTTCGGCTTGTTTGCGGGACACGCGTGGCATCGAGGGCTCTCTGGATCAGGTGGTGGCAGTGATGGGTGGCATCATAAAACGTTTAGCTGGCGTACTGCGCGATCCCGTTGCCGAACGACCAGTTTTCCTTCTTGACCTCCACCAGGCTGATAAACACATCTTCCAGGCGCACCGCCAGTTCACGGTTCAAGCTCTCGGCGATGGTCTTGTACAACAGCTTTTTCTGCTCGGTGCTGCGGCCTTCATTCAGGGTGATCTGGATGATCACCAGGTTGTCGGTGCGCTGGATGCCCAGGTACTCCGGGTCATAGATGAAGTGGTGTTCATCGTGTTCGGTGAGGATCTGGAAGTTGTCGTGCTCAGGCACGCCGATAGCCGTGTGCATGGCGTTGTAGATCAATACGCCGACGCGCTTGGCGTAGGTGACGTCGGGGTTTTTCCGAAGGTCGATGCGCACGATTGGCATGGCAGGTAGTCCAGTGAGGGGCGTGCTTTAAAAATACATGACGTGATGAATTTATAAAATAGATTTCTTATGAAATGTAAAATTGACCCTGCCGGAAACGTCTTCAATCCTCTGCACTGCACAACCATTCCTCAGCTAAGTCTTTGCTTCTTCAAGCGAATCCCGGACAATCGCGCCCCTGTTTCGGTCGTGGCGCTGCCTGTCAGGTTTTTCTGACTCGTCTCGACTGAGTGAATGCGGAGATCCGAACGGATGAATGATCAGGCCAATAGCGTCGACGAACGCTACGCAACGACACCTGCAACCCTCACAAGCTGGAGCCGCCAGGACACCACCTGGATGCTCGGCCTGTTCGGTACGGCCATCGGCGCCGGCACCTTGTTCCTGCCGATCAACGCGGGCCTTGGCGGTTTCTGGCCGCTGGTGATCCTCGCGCTGCTGGCATTCCCGATGACGTTTTTCGCGCACCGTGGCCTGACCCGCTTTGTGCTCTCGGGCCGTGAAGGCTCGGACATCACCGACGTGGTCGAAGAACATTTCGGCCTCAAGGCCGGCGCCGCGATCACCTTGCTGTACTTCTTCGCGATCTTCCCGATCCTGCTGATCTATAGCGTGGCGCTGACCAACACCGTCGGCAGCTTCATGGAGCATCAACTGCACATCGCGCCACCACCGCGGGCGATCCTGTCACTCGTGCTGATCCTCGGCCTGCTGGCCGTGGTGCGTTGCGGCGAGCAGGTGATCGTCAAGGCCATGAGCCTGATGGTGTATCCGTTTATCGTCGCCTTGCTGTTCCTCGCCGTGTACCTGGTGCCGCACTGGAACGGCGGCATCCTCAGCACCGCCAGCACCGTGCCGGCCCCGTCGGCGCTGCTGCACACGCTGTGGCTGGCGATTCCGGTGATGGTGTTCTCGTTCAACCATTCGCCGATCATCTCGGCCTTTGCGGTGGACCAGAAGCGCCAGTACGGCGAACACGCCGAGGAACGCAGCTCGCAGATCCTGTCCCGGGCACACATCCTGATGGTAGTGATGGTGCTGTTCTTCGTGTTCAGTTGCGTACTGACCCTGTCGCCGGCGCAACTGGCCGAAGCCAAGGCGCAGAACCTGTCGATCCTGTCCTATTTGGCGAACCACTTCAGCAACCCGACCATCGAGTTCGCCGCGCCGCTGATCGCGTTTGTGGCGATTGCCAAGTCGTTCCTGGGCCATTACATCGGCGCCAGTGAAGGCCTCAAGGGCCTGGTGCTCAAAAGCGGCCGTCGCCCGGCTGCCAAGACTCTGGACCGCATGACGGCTGCCTTCATGCTGGTGGTGTGCTGGATCGTCGCGACCCTCAACCCTAGCATCCTCGGCATGATCGAGACCCTGGGCGGGCCGATCATTGCGTCGATCCTGTTCCTGATGCCGATGTACGCGATCCGCAAGGTACCGGCGATGGCCAAGTACCGTGGCCAGGCGTCCAACGTGTTCGTCACGGCGGTGGGCCTGGTGGCGATTACCGCGCTGATTTATTCGCTGGTGTCCTGACAGCACCCGGTTTCAGTGCAATGATCACGGCCAATTCGCAGACAGCGGATTGGCCGTTTTTTTTGCCAGGGAATTAGGGATTGAACACCAAGCCTGAGAGCGACACCACGCCGAACCGTGCACAAGACTTGCTGGCCGGCCTGTCCATCGCCGGCCTGTTGCTGCCCGAGGCCGTGGCCTATTCCAGTATCGCCGCGTTGCCGCCCCAGGCGGGCGTGATCGCCTTGTTTGCCGGATTGTTGTGCTACGGCCTGTTTGGCACCAGCCGCTTCGCGATTGTCTCTGCCACATCGTCCTCGGCAGCGGTGCTGGCGGCGGCCACGGCAACGCTGGCGGGGGATGACCCGGCACTCAGGCTGAGCCTGGCAATGGGCCTGGTACTGGTGACGGGGGCGTTTTTCCTGTTGGCCGGGATGCTCAAGCTGGGCGGGCTGACCTCGTTTATCGCCAAGCCGGTGTTGCGTGGCTTTGCCTTTGGCCTGGCGCTGACGATCATCCTCAAGCAGTTGGCCAGCGTGGTGGGCGTGCACCTGACCGACAACAACCTGATTCGCTTCCTGCCCCAGCTCCTGGAGCAACTGCCGCGCTGGAACTGGGCCGCCGCTGCCGTCGCGGGCGTCGCGTTGCTGCTGCTCTGGCTATGCGCGCGAGTTCGGCGCCTGCCGGGCGGGTTGCTGGTGGTGATCCTCGGGATTGCCGCCGGCCAGTGGCTGGATCTGCAGGCCCATGGCGTGGCGTTGATCGGCGTCATCGACCTGCGCCTGGAACTGGCGCATTTGCCGGTATTGCCGTTCGCCGACTGGCTGCGCCTGGGAGAGTTGGCGTTTGCCATGGTGATGATTCTTTACGCCGAGTCCTACGGCTCCATCAGCTCCTTCGCCCTCAAGCATGGTGATCGCGTGTCATCCAACCGTGACCTGCTGGCGCTGGGGGCCGCCAACCTGCTGTCCGGGCTGTTCCAGGGCATGCCCACCGGCGCCGGGTATTCGGTGACATCGGCCAATGAGGCGGCGGGAGCCAACTCGCGGCTGGCGGGCGCCGTGGCGGCGCTGGTGGTGTTGGCGATCGTGCTGACGGTGCTGCCGCTGGTGGCATTGACGCCGGAGCCGGTGCTTGCCGCCATCGTCATTTACGCCTTGGGCCGTGGCTTGAGCCTGCAGCCCCTGGGCCGCTATTTCTCCTGGAGGCGCGACCGGTTGCTGGTGATTTGCGCGGTGGCGGCGGTGTTGGTGCTGGGGGTGCTGGATGGGTTATTGGTGGCGGTCGGGATCAGCGTGGTGTTGATGTTGCGCCAGATGTCGTCGGCGGACGTGCGCGAGTTGGGGCGCATTGACGGCGGACATGATTTTGTCGACTTGCTGCATCACCCGAGCGCCGAACGGATCCCCGGTGTGCTGATCGTGCGGCCCAGTGAAGCGCTGTTCTTCGCGAATGCCGAGCGAGTGTTGGGGGCGGTGTTGAGCCTGATGCGGCACGCTACGTTACCGGTGCACACGGTAGTGCTCAGCCTGGAAGAATCCCCCGACCTGGACGGCACCAGCATCGAGGCATTGCAGGCGTTTTTCGTACAGGTGCGAGGGGAGGGCAAATGCCTGGTGCTGGCCCGCGTACGGCATGAGGCGCAGGAGGTGTTGCAGACGCTGCCTGAGGCGTGTGCGCCCCAGGTGCTGATCAGCGGGTTGAGTGTCGATGGTGCAGTGCAACTCGCGTTGCAACCCACCGCCTGAATGCAAAAAGCCCCGACTGGTCGGGGCTTTTTATTGACGCGAGCTTACCTGCGGCGGAACAACGGCAACGGTTCATCCGTCGCGGCCTGGTACGTCACCGAGAAATCCTTGAGGCTTTCCAGCGCTTCATACGGGTCTTTGTCCGCGCGCAAGGCGAAGGCATCGAACCCGCAGCGGCGCAGGTAGAACAACTGGTCGCGCAGCACATCGCCAATCGCCCGCAGCTCGCCCTTGTAACCATAACGGTCACGCAGCAGGCGGGCGTTGGAGTAGTTGCGACCGTCGGTGAAGGCCGGGAAGTTCAGGGCGATGACCTGGAAGTGCTCCACGTCATCACCGATCTCTTCGGCTTCTTCATCGGCGTCCAGCCACACACCCAGGCCGCCGTCGCGGGCCTTGAGGGCGTGGGCGTGCTCGCGCCACAGGGCCAGCGGCACGATCAGGTCGTCGCAATTGGAGATGCCATCGAAGCTCGCATCCTTGGGCAGCAGGTGCCAGGTTTCGTCGAGGACTTCGTTGTTCTTAATGATTCGCTGCATAGACGCGCTCCTTGAACAGGTCAATGCCGATGCGCTGGTAAGTGTCGATGAAACGCTCATCTTCGGTGCGCTGTTCAACGTACACGTCGATCAGCTTGCCGATCACGTCAGGCATGGCTTCCTGGGCGAAGGACGGGCCGAGGATCTTGCCCAGGCTCGCATCGCGGCTGGCGCTGCCACCCAGGGACACTTGGTAGAATTCTTCGCCTTTCTTGTCCACGCCCAGGATGCCGATGTGGCCGACGTGGTGGTGACCACAGGCGTTCATGCAACCGGAGATGTTCAGGTCCAGCTCGCCGATGTCGAACAGGTAGTCCAGGTCGTCGAAACGGCGCTGGATCGATTCGGCAATCGGGATCGACTTGGCGTTGGCCAGGGAGCAGAAGTCGCCGCCCGGGCAGCAGATGATGTCGGTCAGCAGGCCGATGTTCGGCGTGGCAAAACCCTGCTCGCGCAGCTCGCCCCACAGGGTGAACAGTTGAGACTGTTCAACATCGGCGAGGATGATGTTCTGCTCGTGGGAGGTGCGCAGCTGGCCGAAGCTGTAGCGCTCGGCCAGGTCGGCGACGCCGTCCAGTTGCTTGTCGGTGATGTCACCCGGTGCAACACCGGTAGGTTTCAGCGACAGGGTCACGGCCACATAGCCCGGCTTTTTGTGGGCCAGGGTGTTGCGGGTGCGCCAGCGGGCGAAACCCGGGTGCTGCGCATCGAGCTCGGCCAACGCGGCGTCCTGATTGCTCAGGGCCTTGTAGTCCGGGTCGACGAAGTGTTTGGCAACGCGGTGCACTTCGGCGTCGGTCAGGGTGGTCTGGCCGCCGCGCAGGTGTTCCATCTCGGCGTCGACTTTCTGGGCGAACACCTCGGGGGTCAGCGCTTTTACCAGGATCTTGATCCGGGCCTTGTACTTGTTGTCACGACGGCCGTAGCGGTTGTAGACCCGCAGGATCGCGTCGAGGTAGCTCAACAGGTCCTGCCACGGCAGGAATTCGTTGATGAAGGCACCCACTACCGGCGTACGACCGAGGCCACCGCCGACGAGCACACGGAAGCCCAACTCGCCCGCCGCGTTATGCACCGGCTCCAGGCCGATATCGTGCACTTCGATGGCGGCGCGGTCCGAGGTCGAGCCATTGATGGCGATCTTGAACTTGCGCGGCAGGTAGGCGAATTCCGGGTGGAAGGTGGTCCATTGACGGACGATTTCACACCATGGGCGGGGGTCGATCAGCTCGTCAGCGGCAACGCCGGCGAACTGGTCGGTGGTCACGTTGCGCAGGCAGTTACCGCTGGTCTGAATGGCGTGCATCTGCACGGTGGCCAATTCAGCCAGGATGTCCGGCACGTCTTCCAGCGCCGGCCAGTTGAACTGAACGTTCTGGCGAGTACTGATGTGGGCATAGCCCTTGTCGAAGTCGCGGGCAATCTTGGCCATCATGCGCGTCTGACGGGAAGTCAGTTGGCCATAAGGCACGGCAACCCGCAGCATCGGCGCAAAGCGCTGAACATAAAGGCCATTTTGCAGGCGCAGAGGGCGGAACTCTTCTTCGCTCAGTTCACCTGCCAGATAGCGTCGGGTCTGATCACGGAACTGCTTGACGCGGTCCTCGATGATGCGCTGATCGTATTCGTCGTATACGTACATATAGGTCCTGTTCTCGGCAAATCTGCGCGCACGGCCGCGCACTCCCAACGGAGCCGGCGCACGATACCAGTTTGCGTTTATGCGCAAAAGTGATGTTTGAGTATATGCAAATAACCAAATGGCCTAATGAGAACGGTTATCGCGATACCCACATTTGTCATGCGGGCAATCATGAACTTTACTGTGCTCGTGTCTTTGTGCAATCACCTATAAAACCGACAAGAGGCGATGCTATGAGCAATCCGACCAAAGCCCGCAAAAGTGACAGCAGTGTCGATGCGTGGGCCATTCTGTTCTTGATTATCCTGGTGGTTTCCACTGCCGTGTTCTGGGTCAGCCATCAATAAAAGGGCGTTATCGAGCCTTGTTGTCGACAATCGGCAATTAGCCGAGATTGACCGGCCTGATGCCATTATCATGGGCCGTCATTCCGAAGGGCTCAGGCAACGATGTTGAAGGTTCTCTGCAAGTGCTTGCTGGTGCTGAGCATGCCGTTCTGGGCCATCGCCCAGGCGACGTCGGTGGTGTTTCTCAACCCTGGCAATTCGACCGAGACCTTCTGGGTCAGCTACGCGCAATTCATGCAGGCCGCCGCCAGGGACCTCGGCCTGGATTTGCGTGTGCGCTATTCCGAGCGCAACCCCGAGACCACGCTGGTGCAGGCCCGTGAAGCCCTGCAAGGCGCCGAGCGCCCGGACTACCTGGTGCTGGTCAACGAGCAGTACATCGCCCCACAGATCTTGCGCCTGGCCCAGGGCAGCGGGGTCAAGCTGCTGATCGTCAACAACGCGCTGACCGCGGACCAGACTCAACTGCTGGACGCCGGCAAATACCCTGACTGGATCGGCAGCATGGTCGCCGACGACGAACAGGCGGGCTACTTGATGCTCACCCAGTTGTTGCGCCTGCATGGGCCTGTCGCCCCCGGCCAGACCCTCGACCTGATCGCGTTCTCCGGGGCCAAGACCACTCCCGCCGCGCAACTGCGCGAGCAAGGCTTGCAGCGCGCCCTGGCGGATCATCCGCAGGTGCGCCTGCGCCAGTTGGTGTATGGCGAGTGGAGTCGCCAGCGCGCTTTCGACCAGGCCACGCAGTTATTCAAACGCTACCCGCAGACCGCGCTGGTGTGGGCGGCCAACGATGAAATGGCGCTGGGGGCAATGGATGCACTCAAAGGCAGCGGGCGCACGCCGGGCACGGACGTGTTGTTCAGCGCGGTCAACAGTTCGCCCGAAGCGTTGCAGGCGCGCCTTGAGGGGCGCCTGAGTGTGCTGGTGGCCGGGCATTTCACCCTTGGCGGCTGGGCGATGGTGGTGCTGCATGACGATGCCCGCGGCCTGGGCATGGCGCAGTACGGTGGGCGTGAGCGCAAGCTTGGGCTCTTTCGATTGATTGATCCGCCACAAGCCTCGCGCCTTTTAGAGATGCAGGGGCGCGAGGACTACGGCGTCGACTTTCGAGCACTGTCAGCCCAGGGCAAGCCAGCCACCTATCGCTACCCGTTCAGCCTGCAACTGCTGATGCATTGACCGGCTTCAAACACCGGCCAGGTGCAGCACCAGCTTGACGATGCCAAACAGGGTCAAGGCAAACACGGCGGTAAACACAATACCCAGGATGACAAAGTGGCTGGGCTTGCCATGGGTAAAGTCGCGGGCGCGATTCTTCCCGCTCTGCACCCCGAAGGCGGCTGCCATCACGCTGTGAAGCATCTGCCAGAAAGTCGGTGGCTTGTTGTTGGAATCGTCCATAAAGGCCTCGCGGTAGGGATCAAACCCATGGATGAGGATAGCCAAGTTCCCGCAAAACACCGGCTGTAGCTATCTACCGCCCTGGCGGTTGGCCCGTTCGCTGTACTGGGACTCCTTAACAGAGTCATCAGGAACGAGCGCATGCCAACCTTACCCGCCCCGACAGAGCAGGGGCTACACACCGCATTGATCAAGAACAGCTTGCCCGGCTGGATTGCCCGCAGCGCGGCTGCGGACATCCGACGCTTGAAGCCGGGCCTGCTGCCCGGGCGCGTCCCCGAGGATGCACCACCTGCCTGGCTCAGTAACGCGCCCCAGGGGTTGCGCCAGGCATTCGCCGACAGCCAGTGGGCCAGTCGCCGCGCCCACGAGCGGCTGGCCAAGACTCTCGACGGCCTCAAGGGCATCACCGAGTTCGCCCAGCCGCTGCTGGAAGACGCCTGGCGCAAACGGTTCGGTGAGGTACCGGACGTCCACAAGCACCAGTTGCACTACCTGCGTTACCGTCAGGTGCCGCAACAGCATTCGCTGTTGCAGGCAGCATTGCTCAACTTTGAAGGCAATGAAGACTTTGCCGATATCGCCCTTGAGCAAACCAGCGCGCTGGCCCCCGAAGGGGCGTTGTTCACCGAGTACTACGGCGAAATTCTGAACGACCATTCACGCCGGGCCCGCTATCGCTACCGCGAAAAGCTCGCCGTCACCCCGGACCAGTTTGCCGCGCTCTGCCGCACGCTGGACCTGGGCCGGCAATACCAGGCGCATTTGCAACAAGTGTTCGAGGAGGCGGGCACCAAGGCCGTGGTGCGCGAGCAGATGATCGACGCGCACAAGAAACTGCTGGCCGTCAGGCTGCACACGGCGCGGATGAAGAACGAAGTCAGCGACAGTGCCTATGCCATGCTCAACGCCTTGCTGGCCGGTACCGAACGGCCGCAGTTGGATGGCAAGCCCGTTGCCTGCAGCCAATTGGCGATTCTCGGCTGCAAGGTGGGTGAAGTCGTACTGATCGGGCCGGGCGTCGGCGCGATGGCAGATGCCCGGCAGCCGTTGGGCTGGGGCACTGTGCTGGTGCCCGGCGCCTCGCTCGGGGAATTGCTGGTGCCGGCCGCGGCCGACCAGCGGCTGGTGGCGTGGATCCCCGGTGCGCCGTTGTGCCCGCTCAAGGAATACCCGTCGATAAAGGCGTTCGAGGCGGAACTGGCGATCAACCTGCGCTCCCCGGAGTATCAGCGGCTGTTTGCCAGCCTGGTGCCGCAAGACGAAGCCGCGGCTTTCCTGCAACGACTGAAGACCAAGCTCTTTACCTTCGAGTGGAATTCCAGAGGCTACATGGAGCAGGTCTACGACCCGAACATCAACCTGGCGCGCCGCGAAAGCCTGATCAGTGGCGAGCTGTTCGGAGCGCTCTATGACAACCACCTGCAACGCCTGAAAGATAACGCCAGAACGCTCGCCGTACCCACCGCCGAGGCGGATCGCAAGGCTGCCCAGGAACGCCACGAACATTGGCTGAGTATTGGCTTGAATGTGCTGAACATGGCGGCCTTTGTCGTGCCCGGCCTGGGGGAGGTGATGCTGGCGGTTACGGCTGTGCAGCTGGGCCTGGAGGTCTACCATGGCATCGAGGCGTGGAAGGAAGGCGACATCGATGCCGCCTGGGGACATCTGGAGTCGGTGGCGCTGAACGTGGCCTTCATGGCCGCCCTCGGCGGTTCGACGGCCCTGGCCGGTCGCGCGCCGAAAATCCAGGTGTCCCGCTGGGTGGATGGCCTGGTACCGGTCAAACTGCCCAGTGGTGAGGCTCGGCTGTGGAAACCGGACCTGGCGCCGTACCGCAGCGAGGTGGTGCTGGCCCCGGCTCTCAAGCCCAATGCCCGGGGCCAGTACGAGACAGGCGGCAAGATTTATGTGCGTATCGGCGAAAACCTGCATGAAAAGGTCTTCGACAGCCGAATCCGCAAGTGGCGGATCAAACACCCGGATAATCCCGAGGCTTACCAACCGATCCTTGAACACAACAACGCCGGTGCCTGGCGGCATGTGCATGAGCAGCCCTTCAAATGGGACCGCCTGACCCTGTTGCGACGACAGGGGCCTGCTACTGAAGAATTCTCTGATACGACACTGGGCATTATTGGGGATATCAGTGGGGTCCAGGATGACGTGTTGCGCAAGGCGTATATCGAAGGCAGGCCGCTGCCCGCCGTGCTGGCCGATACCCTGGAGCAGTTCCGCAGCCAGCCAGTGGCGGATACGGCGCCGCTGGCTGGCGAAGAGGCGGTGCTGCAACGGCGCTTCCCTGGATTGTCGAGGCGAGCCATCCAGGAAATTCTTGATACCGCCAGCGAACAGGAGCGCTTGCAACTGCGCAGTCAGCGTGGAGCCTCGGCGCGCCTGGACAATGCCGCTCGCCGCGCAGTCCAACAAGGCCGCCTGAGCCGTGCCCTGGCGGGGCTGCATCGTCAGGCCGACGCCGGTGCCGACACTGACCGCCTGGCCCTGCATTGCCTGCAACACTTGCCGGGCTGGCCCACCAATCTGCGCCTGGAAGTGCGCTTTCAGGCTGTCGAAGGACCGTTACTGAACAGCATTGGCCCGCAAGATGCGCCGCTGCGCAGATACCTGGTCAAGCAGGGCGAAGCCTTCCAGGCCTACGACGAGCGCGGTGTCGCGCTGAACAGCCGGACCACCGGGCGGCGTAATTTCTTCCAGTCCGTCGTGCATGCGATCCCCGCTGCGGCCCGACCTGGCCTGGACATGCCCGTGGCGACCCTGGACCGGGAACTGCAACAGGCGGTGGCCAGTTATGCCACCCGCCGCCGTAGCCAAATGTCCAATGTGCTCGGCCTGCGCGCACCGCGTTCGCGACCCGTGTTGACGGGGGCGGGGGGCGTCCTGGGTTACCCGTTGAGCGGTCGGGGCAAAGGCTTTGACGTGGATGCATCGCTGACGGCGAGGGTGCAGGCGCTCTATCCGAACCTCAACGCCGGGCAGGCCAGCGATTTTGTCCTGAGCCGATTGCAGGCCGGTGAAAGCGCCCAACAGATCTTCACCCTGCTGGGAAACCGCCAGCGTGAGTTCGACCTGTTGCAGGCAGAGCTTGATCAGTGGACCGCCGCTGCAGCCGGGCAGGCGGGCGGGGCCAGCCAGCAACAACGGGTAGCGGCTGACATCATCGGTTGCTGGCGCCAGGGCATTTACCGCGAGCGGCCGCCCCAGAGCATTCTGTCGTTGGGCAGCGTGACGGACCTTCCGCGCCTGAGTGCAGACTTTTCCCATGTGCAGGCGCTGAGCGCACATGCCGAGCTTTTGTTGGGTGATCAGGGCGTGCGCCTGGCCGATCAGTTTTCCCGGGTGCGACACCTTGAGGTTTTTTTTGACGCAACGCCGGGCACCGGACTGGTCGACGGGCTGAACCGCTTCGTCGATCTCAACCAACTGACGTTGAATGGTCGGGACGTGGCCTATTCGGTCCCCTTCATTCAACGCCTGGGGGCAATGGAGCGCTTGCGCAACCTGTCCGTCGCGGGGCTTTCGCAAAACCTGGACGTCAGCCCCCTCACGCACCTGCGCTCGTTGCGCATGGAGGGCTCGGTGCAGGAGTGGCCACAGGGGGTGACGTCACTTGAGCACCTTGAGAGGCTCGACCTGTGGCGAACAAACATCCGTTCGGTACCCCCGTCGATGCTCATCGGGCATGAACGATTGTGGCGCGGCCTGAACCTGCGGTGGGCCGCGTTTGACCGCCGGGAATTCATGGCGGTGTATGAACATGTGCGGGGCAATCCGGCTCACCTGCTCAATGAGCAAGCCCTGGTGCAGGGTTACTGTGAAGGCGTGATGGACCGCTTGAAAAATGTGCACTGGGGGTTTGGCATAGACGTTGTCTCTCAGTTCCGGCAGCAGGGTCTGACCACTGAACAGATACTGGCTCGCACTCACCAGGTACTCGACGAACAGCTCGCCCTGAGCCGGGACCTGCAGGAGTGGGCGGCCAGGGAGTTGCGGGTTGACCGCCGGCAGGTGGATGTCTTTTACCGCCAGCGCGCCGCCGAGCGGCTCCTGGACAGTTGGCGTGAAGGCCTGGGGCCGCGGCTTGCGCCGTCGGGCATGTCGGCGCGCTCCAACCTGCCGACCGCCACACTGAACCTGTCGGGGGGCGTGCTGGGCGACTTGCCCGGGTTGCCGGCGGCCGCGTTCGCCCATGTCAAACAGGTCAACCTGAGCGGCACCCGGGTTTCGATTGAGGCGCTGAATGACTTTCTCGGCGCATTCAACGCCATTGAAGACTTGAACCTCAGTGCCAGCAACCTGGCACAGCTGCCGTCGGCCCTGGACAACTTCACCGCCCTGCGCCAGTTGGATCTTTCCCACAACCAACTGAGCATCATCCCGTCCATCCAGCAACGCTTGAGCCGCCTGACGGCTCTTGAAACCCTGGACTTGCAATACAACCGTGTCGCGAGCCTGGATCTGCGTGGCCTCAACGCCTTGCGCCACTTGAACCTCAGCCGCACTGGAATCACCGAATGGCCTGAGGGTGTCCTGGACTTGCCAGTCCTGGAGAGCCTGGACCTGAGCCACAGCGCTATCACCCGGGTGCCCGCCCAGGCGCTCACCGGCCACGACACGCTGATGCTCAAGAGCAACCTGCGGGGTTGCCGACTGACTGCCCGGGCCTGCGCCGACATCCTGGCCTTTGCGCAACGCACCCTGCGGGAAAATCCATTGGGCCTTGATGTGGAATTACTGCCGTTGGTGGGGCCGGAAATCTACCTGCACAAGCCGCTGGGCATTCCCCAGGAACAGCTGCGCATCGGCCGGACCGGCGGCGATCCGGAGTATTTCCCGGTCAGGGTCACCGACGACCCCGGCCAGTTGCTGTTGCCCCTGCACGTCGAGAACGTCGACGCGCAAGCACGCCTCACTCCGGCGGCGCGCCTGCAACAACTGGATCCTGCCTTGAGCAGTGCCCAGGCGGTGGCGCGCCTTGATGAATGGCTGGCCGCCGGCCTGGGCGCCACCGGCGTCGACACACGCCTGGTGCAGTTGCGCGCCGAGCATCAACGCTTGAGCCGGGTGTTGAACAGTTGGATCGACATCGAAGGTTATCGCGAGGGGGGCGGCTGGGTCAGTGCCCTCGACCGTCGTCGTGCCGCCGGCCGGCTCCTTGAAAGCTGGCGCCACAACCTGCGTGCCCGGCCCGAGGTGCCGCCGGTGGACGGGCGCGAGGTACTGGACCTGTCCGGGTTGTATCTGGGCGACCTGCCGACGTTGCCGGCTTCAATGAGCCACGTCAGCGTGCTCGACCTCACCGAGGTGAAGCTGACGGAGCAGGGGTCCAATGGGTTCCTGGGCAGTTTCCCCCACCTGCGCCGGCTTGTGCTCAACAAGAATGGCCTGGCGCACCTGCCCGAGGTGATCAACCAATACACGGCGCTGACTCATCTCGAAGCCACCTACAATGATTTGCGCGACGCTGTGGAGCTACAGGCACTGCTCGGCCCATTAAGTGCGCTGGAATGGCTCGACCTTGGCGAAAACACCCTGGCCAGCCTGGATGTCAGCGGCCTGCGCGGGCTGACAAACCTGGACCTGCACAACAACGTCCTGGAGGAATGGCCGGCCGGGGCATTGGAACTGCCGCGACTGCGCACCCTCGACCTCAGCAATAACCAGATCGAGACCATCCCGGACGATGCCCTGTTGCCTCGCCACAACCTCCTGATGAGCAACACCAACCTGACGGACAACGGGCTGGAAGAACGCGTGTTCGAGCGCCTGAGCGACTTCCTCGAGGAAACGGGGTTCGGCCTGGGCTATACCCGGGAGCAAATTGATCGCGAGCTCGATGGCTTCCTCCTCAGTACCAGTCACGAGGAAGCGGATCTGAGCGGTGAGCTGCATCCGGAGCTGCTGACGCCCGCAGCACAGAAGGCCCAGTGGTTTGCTGGCGTGGCGGCCGACTCCAGCAAACACGCAGTCTGGGAGTCGCTCAAGAGCGCTGACGACAGTGAGGATTTCTTCTACATCATTTCCCAGCTGAAAAACGCCCAGGACTTCATCACCGACCGCCCTGAGTTGACGCGCCGGGTATGGGAGGTGCTGGAGGCCGCCGAGCAACGTCCGGCGTTGCGCGAGCAACTGTTCGGCAAGGCTCGCGGCATGCGGATCAACGCGACCTGCGGTGACGGCTGGATCCTGCTGTTCAGCGACCTTGAAGTCAGTGTCTATGAGTTCAAGGCCCTGGAAACCGTGGAACCCGGAAAAGAAGGCGCGGCGCTGTTCAAGCTGGCCAGAAGCATGATCCGCCTGGAACAGACTGAAGCCACCGCCAGCCGCGTGGTCAGCCTAAAGCCCAGTGTTGACCCGGCGGAAATTCGCCTGGCCTACCGCATCGGCCTGGCCCAACGCCTGGAGTTGCCGCGCCAGCCGTCCGGCATGCTGTACCGCAACCTTTCCCAAGTGAAACAGGCCGATATCGACCAGGCCTACGCCAGCATCATCGGCCGGGAGGCGACCGAGGCGTTCACGGCCGATCTGGTCACGCGCCAGTACTGGGTCGACTACGTGCAGAAGCAATACGCCGCCGACTTTACGACGCTGGCCCAGACCCAGGCCCGCGAGGCTGAAGCCCTGGAGGATCGCTATCCGGCGTTTGGTGCGCAGTACGAGGCGCAAGCCGTGGTATTGGCCAAGCAAAGGACTGAGCAACGCCAGGCCCTGCTGATTCGCCTGTCCGTACAGGAGAGAGCGACGTTGGGGCTATAAGACGCACCGCGGCAGGCCCGAAAGCGGGCCTGCCGCATATCAGTTGTCGTAACCCAGGTTCGGCGCCAGCCAGCGTTCGGTCACGCTCAGGTCCTGCTCCTTGCGGGCGGTGTAGCTGGCGACCTGGTCCTTGTCGATCTTGCCCACCGCAAAGTACTGCGCTTGCGGGTGAGCGAAGTACCAGCCGCTGACGGCTGCTGCCGGGAACATCGCGTAGTGCTCGGTCAGGAACACGCCGCTGCGGCCGGCGTGCATCTCCCGGGCTTCAGGGTCCAGCAGTTGGAACAACTGGGCCTTCTCGGTGTGATCCGGGCACGCCGGGTAACCCGGGGCAGGGCGGATACCGCTGTACTGCTCCTTGATCAGCGCTTCGTTATCCAGCACTTCGTCCTTGGCGTAGCCCCAGTGCTCTTTACGCACCTGCTGGTGCAGCCACTCGGCGCAGGCTTCGGCCAGGCGGTCGGCCAGGGCCTTGACCATGATCGAGTTGTAGTCGTCGCCGGCGTCCTGGTAGGCCTTCGCCACTTCTTCAGCGCCGATGCCAGCGGTGGTGATGAAGCCACCGATGTAGTCGGTTACGCCGCTGTCCTTGGGTGCGACGAAGTCGGCCAGGGAGAAGTTCGGCTTGCCGTCGGTCTTGATGATCTGCTGGCGCAAATGGTGCAGCCTGGCAATCGGCTGGCCGTCATCGCCGTAGACTTCCAGGTCATCGTCCTGCACCTGGTTGGTCGGCCAGAAACCGAACACCGCGCGGGCGCTGATGAGTTTTTCGTCGATCAGCTTCTTGAGCATGTCCTGTGCGTCGGCGTACAGCGCCGTCGCCGCTTCACCCACCACTTCATCGGTGAGGATGCGCGGGAACTTGCCGGCCAGGTCCCAGGAGATGAAGAACGGTGTCCAGTCGATGTACTCGGCCAGGACGTTGAGGTCGATATTGTCCAGCACCTTGGCGCCGGTAAACGTCGGCTTGACCGGCGTGTAGCTGTTCCAGTCGAACTGCGGCTTCTTGGCGATGGCGGCCGGGTAGCTCAGGCGCTCGGTGCGCGCGCTGCGGTTGGAGGTGCGCTCGCGCACGTCGATGTATTCCAGGCGGGTCTTCTCGACGAACGCCGGCTTCAATTCCTTGGACAGCAATTGCGTCGCCACGCCCACGGCGCGGGAGGCGTCGGTGACGTAGATCACCGCGTCGTTGCTGTATTTGGGCTCGATCTTCACGGCCGTGTGGGCCTTGGAAGTGGTGGCGCCACCGATCATCAGCGGCAGGTGGAAATCCTGGCGCTGCATCTCGCGGGCGACGTGCACCATCTCGTCCAGGGACGGAGTGATCAGCCCGGACAGGCCGATGATGTCGCACTTCTGCTCCTTGGCCACCTGCAGGATTTTCTCGGCCGGGACCATCACGCCCAGGTCGACGATGTCATAGCCGTTGCAACCCAGCACCACGCCGACAATGTTCTTGCCGATGTCGTGCACGTCGCCCTTCACCGTGGCCATCAGGATCTTGCCCTTGGCTTCCGGCTTGTCGCCTTTTTCCAGCTCGATGAACGGGATCAAGTGGGCCACGGCCTGCTTCATCACCCGGGCGGATTTCACCACCTGAGGCAGGAACATTTTGCCGGCGCCGAACAGGTCGCCGACGATGTTCATGCCGGACATCAGCGGGCCTTCGATCACCTCGATCGGGCGCGCGAACGACTGCCGGGATTCCTCGGTGTCTTCGACGATGTGGGTGGTGATGCCCTTGACCAGCGCGTGTTCCAGGCGCTTGTTGACTTCCCAGCCGCGCCATTCTTCGGTCTCGGCTTCCTTGACGCTGCCGTCGCCCTTGTACTTGTCGGCAATGGCGAGGAGGGCGTCGGTGCCTTCCGGGGTGCGGTTGAGCACCACGTCTTCCACCGCGTCACGCAGCTCGGCCGGGATCTGGTCGTAGATCTCCAGCTGGCCGGCGTTGACGATACCCATCGTCAGGCCGTTGCGGATCGCATACAGCAGGAACACCGAGTGGATCGCTTCACGCACCGGGTTGTTGCCGCGGAACGAGAACGACACGTTGGACACGCCGCCCGAGGTCAGCGCATACGGCAGCTCGTCGCGGATGTAGGCACAGGCGTTGATGAAATCGACGGCGTAGTTGTTGTGCTCTTCGATACCGGTGGCGACCGCGAAGATGTTCGGGTCGAAGATAATGTCTTCCGGCGGGAAGCCGACTTCATTCACCAGGATGTCGTAGGAGCGCTTGCAGATTTCTTTCTTGCGCGCTTCGGTGTCGGCCTGGCCGGCTTCGTCGAACGCCATCACCACTACCGCCGCGCCGTAGCGCTTGCACAGCCTGGCGTGGTGAATGAACTGTTCCACGCCTTCCTTCATGCTGATGGAGTTGACGATGCCCTTGCCCTGTATGCACTTCAGGCCGGCCTCGATCACTTCCCACTTGGATGAGTCGATCATGATCGGTACGCGGGAGATGTCCGGCTCGCCGGCAATCAGGTTGAGGAAGGTCACCATGGCCTTCTTCGAATCCAGCATGCCTTCGTCCATGTTGATGTCGATCACCTGGGCGCCGGCTTCCACCTGCTGCAGGGCGACTTCCAGGGCTTCGGTGTAGTTGTCTTCACGGATCAGGCGGGCGAAGCGGGCGGAACCGGTGATGTTGGTGCGCTCGCCGACGTTGACGAACAACGAGTTGCGATCAATGGTGAACGGTTCCAGGCCCGACAGGCGGCAGGCCTTCGGAATGTCCGGGATCGGGCGCGGTGCGTAACCGGCCACGGCCTTGGCGATGGCTTCAATATGGCCCGGGGTGGTACCGCAGCAACCACCGACGATGTTCAGGAAGCCGCTCTGGGCGAATTCTTCGATGACCTTGGCGGTTTCCGACGGCAGTTCATCGTACTCGCCGAATTCGTTGGGCAGGCCGGCGTTCGGGTGGGCGGAAACGTGGGTGTTGGCCTTGTTCGACAGCTCTTCCAGGTACGGACGCAGCTCGCTCGCGCCCAGTGCGCAGTTCAGGCCCACAGACAGCGGCTTGGCGTGGCTGACCGAGTTCCAGAAGGCTTCGGTGGTCTGGCCCGACAGGGTGCGGCCGGAGGCGTCGGTGATGGTGCCGGAGATCATGATCGGCAGTTCGACGTTCAATTCTTCGAACACGCCCTGTACGGCGAAGATCGCGGCCTTGGCGTTGAGGGTGTCGAAAATGGTTTCGATCAGGATCAGGTCGGCGCCGCCTTCGATCAGGCCTTTGGTGGCTTCGGTGTAGTTTTCCACCAGCTCATCGAAGGTCACGTTGCGGTAGCCGGGGTTATTTACGTCGGGCGACAGCGAGCAGGTACGGCTGGTCGGACCGAGCACGCCGGCGACGAAGCGCGGCTTGGCCGGGTTTTCCAGGGTCTTGGCGTCGGCGATCTTGCGCGCCAGGCGCGCGCCTTCTACGTTTAATTCGTAGGCGAGGTCTTCCATGCCGTAGTCGGCCATGGAAATGCGCGTGGCATTGAAGGTGTTGGTTTCCAGGATGTCGGCGCCGGCATCCAGGTAGGCTTTTTCGATGCCGCCGATCACGTCCGGACGGGTGATCACCAGCAGGTCGTTATTGCCCTTGACGTCGCTCGGCCAGTCGGCGAAGCGTTTGCCACGGTAGTCCTGCTCTTCCAGTTTATAGCTCTGGATCATCGTGCCCATGCCGCCGTCGAGGATCAGGATGCGTTCCTTGAGGGCTTGGTGGAGGGCTTGCAGACGAGCGCTACGATCGGGCATGGGACTACTCTGGTCAGGTATTACGGAGGGCGAAGATCATAACAAACCTGTGCGCTTTTAGAGCATGTGCTGGGTTTGCATGAATATCGCTCATGTTGGCGGGGGCGTTACATCGGTAGAATCGACGGGTTTTTCACTGCACGCATTGAATCGGGACCGGAAACATGTCACTTCGCCTCATCGTCAGCGCCGCGTTTGCGCTGTTCGCCCTTACCGCACAGGCAGAAGGTCCCGCCCCGGCGATCTCTTATACCCGTGACATCCAGCCGATCTTCACCGAGAAATGCGTGGCCTGCCACGCCTGCTACGACTCGGCCTGCCAGCTCAACCTGGGCAGTGCCGAAGGCGCCGCACGTGGCGCGACCAAGGTGCCGGTGTACGACGGCGAGCGCAGCCAGGCCAGCCAGCCCACCCGTTTGTTCTATGACGCCTTCGGCAAAGCCGCCTGGCAGCAAAAGGATTTCTACTCGGTACTCGACGCCCAGGGCAGCCAGGCCGCACTGATGGCGCGCATGCTGGAGCTGGGGCATAACGCGCCGCTTGCGCCCAACGCCAAGCTGCCCGACGACATCGTGCTGGGCCTGAGCCGCGAAAACACCTGCCCGATGCCGGGGGAGTTCAACGCCTACGCAGGTAACCACCCGAAGGAAGGCATGCCCCTGGCCGTCACCGGCCTGACCGACCAGCAGTACCAGACCCTGCAACGCTGGCTGGCCTCCGGCGCACCGATCGACGAACAAGGCCTGGCCCCGAGTGCCAAGGAAGCCTTGCAAGTGCAGCAATGGGAAAACCTGTTCAACCAGCCCGGGGCCCGGGAAAGCCTGGTGGCGCGCTGGTTGTTCGAGCACCTGTTCCTTGCTCACATCTACTTTGAAGGCGGCGAGCCGGGGCATTTCTTCCAGTGGGTACGCTCGCGCACCCCGAGCGGGCAGCCGATCGACCTGATCAACACCCGCCGCCCCAACGACGACCCGGGCACCCAGGTGTACTACCGCCTGTGGCCGGTGCAGGGGGTAATCGTGCACAAGACTCACATCACCTATCCGTTCAGCGCCGAGAAGATGGCCCGGATCAAGTCGCTGTTCTATACCGATGACTGGCAGGTGCAAGCCTTGCCGGGCTACGGGCCGGGCCGGCGCGCAAACCCGTTCGAGACCTTCGAGGCGATTCCGGCCAAGGCGCGCTACCAGTTCATGCTGGATAACGCCGAATACTTCGTGCGCACCTTTATTCGCGGGCCGGTATGCCGGGGCCAGATCGCGACAGACGTGATCCGCGACAACTTCTGGACCCTGTTCCAGGACCCCGACCACGACCTGTACATCACCGATGCCCGCTACCGCGGCCAGGCCACGCCGTTGCTGGCGATGCCGGGGCAGATTGACGATGTGGGCAGCGTGCTCAGCCTCTGGCTCAAATACCGCGACAAGCGCAACGAGTACGAGGCGTTGCGCCGGGACAGTTATGCCGACCTGCCGCCGCCGAGCTGGTCGAGCCTGTGGGCGGGCAACGACAACGCCTTGTTGAGCATCTTCCGTCACTTCGACAGCGCCTCGGTGACCAAGGGCTTGATTGGCGAAGTGCCGCAAACCCTGTGGCTGTTCGACTATCCGCTGCTGGAGCGCACCTACTACCAGTTGGCGGTGAATTTCGATGTGTTCGGCAACGTTTCCCATCAGGCCCAGACGCGCCTGTATTTCGACCTGATCCGCAACGGTGCCGAGCAGAACTTCCTGCGCCTGATGCCGGCGGACTCGCGGAATGACTTCCTTGACGATTGGTACCAGAACAGCGGCAAGGTCAAGCTGTGGCTGGACTATGAAGCCATCGACGATGACAAGCCCACGGGCCTCAAGCTCGATGAAAAGGACCCCAAGCGCGACTTCGCCAACCAGTTGCTGGCCCGCTACGGCGACCTGAACGCCAGCCCGGACCCGATCAACCGTTGCGTCAGCGCCTATTGCTCGCGTCCGGGCATTGACCCTGCGTTGCAGGACGCCGAACAGGCCCTGAGCCGCCTGACCAACCGCCCGGCGGCGGGGCTCAAGGTGATCGACCTGTTGCCGGAAGCGACCATGCTGCGCATCGAAACCCGCAGCGGCAAACGTGAGATGTACAGCCTGTTGCGCAACCGCGCCCACAGCAACGTGGCCTTTATGCTCGGTGAGGCTTATCGCTATCAGCCGGGCCTGGACACCGTGACCATTTATCCCGGCGTGCTGAGCAGCTACCCGAACTTCATGTTCAACATTCCGGCGCAGCAAGTGCCGGAGTTTGTCGCGGCCATGGAGAATGCCAAGGACGCCAATCGCTTCGAGAAGATTGTCGACCGCTGGGGCATCCGCCGCAGTCACCCGCAGTTCTGGCAGTACTTCCACGACCTGTCGCAGTACATCCGCGAAACCACGCCGGTGGAAGAGGGCGTGCTGGACATGAACCGCTACGAGAATCTTTGATCGACCTTTGACCGTCGACGGCTGTCCCAAGCCATAGGCACCTGAATAACCAGTGTCGAGGGTTGGGAGAGTGGGTCGACGATGTTGATTTCAGTACAGGCACTGCGCGCCCTGGCGGCCTGGACCGTGGTGGGTCATCACTTCATGCAGATTTTCTTTGGCTTTAAGGCCGATTCGGCGCTGGGCCACCTGTTTGTCGACAAAGGTGCGGCGGGCGTGGATGTGTTTTTTGTGATCAGCGGCCTGGTGATCTTCCTCTCCACCGAGAACAAACAGCTGCCGCCCTGGCGATTCCTGCTGTATCGCCTGCTGCGAATCGTCCCGGCCTACTGGTTCTACACGCTGTTGATGGCGCTGCTGGTGGTGTTTGCGCGGCCGGTGTTGCCGGACCAGAGCGTCGATGCGGCCCATGTGTTGATGTCCTTGTTGTTCATACCTTCCGAAAATCCCGGTGGTTATGGGGTGTACCCGACCTTGAACGTCGGCTGGACCCTGAACTACGAGATGCTCTTCTACGTGATGTTTGCGTGGGCGTTGCTGTTTCGCCGGCAGTGGCGGGTGCTGGTGGTGGGCGCGTTGTTGTTCGCGGTGTGCCAGGCGTGGACTTCTTTCGGCTGGATCAGCGATTTCTATCGTTCGGACATCGTGTATGAGTTCCTGCTGGGGATAGGCATCGGCATGCTCTACCGCAAGGGCTGGATTCGCCCCGGGCTGTGGCTTCCATTGCTGGGGATTGCGGGGGCATTGCTGGCGATCTATCACTGGCCGGCATCGCCGCGGGCCCTGTCCTGGGGCTTGCCGAGTGCGGTGCTGGTGGTGGCCTGTATCTCGATGGAACGCTATTTCGAGCGCAGCCGGCTGCTCAAGGTGATGGGGGATTGTTCCTACTCGGTCTATCTGATGCACGTGCTGGTGCTGTCGGCGGGTGGTTTTGTCGCCCAGCGTTATGGGGTTAACGCCTACGTGATGCTCGGCGTGTGCGTGGTGCTGATCGCCCTTGGGTCGCTGGCCAGCTACCACTGGCTGGAAAAGGGCAGCTATCGTCGGCTCAAAGGCTGGTTCGATGGCGACGAACGGTTGGTGCTTTCCCGACAAAAATACTAGGACTTTGTACCTCGGTAATAATTTGGCGTAAACTGCCGGCAAGCCTGCGAGGAGTTTCCATGACCGCCATAACCATTACCGACGCCGCCCACGATTACCTGGCTGATCTGCTGTCGAAGCAGAACACCCCGGGCATTGGCATCCGCGTCTTTATCACCCAGCCCGGCACCCAGTACGCTGAGACGTGCATTGCCTACTGCAAGCCGGGAGAAGAAAAACCTGAAGATACGGCGTTGGGGCTGAAAAGCTTCACGGCGTATATCGATGCGTTCAGTGAAGCGTTCCTTGACGATGCGGTGGTTGATTACGCCACTGATCGCATGGGTGGCCAACTGACCATCAAGGCGCCGAACGCCAAGGTGCCGAATGTTAATGCGGATAGCCCGATTAACGAGCGCATCAACTATTACCTGCAGACCGAGATTAATCCTGGGTTGGCCAGCCACGGTGGTCAGGTGAGTCTGATTGACGTGGTTGATGATGGTATTGCTGTGTTGAAGTTTGGTGGCGGTTGCCAGGGCTGCGGCCAGGCGGACGTGACCTTGCGTGAGGGTATTGAGCGTACGCTGCTTGAGCGGGTTCCGGAGCTCAAGGGTGTGCGGGATGTGACTGACCATACGCAGAAAGAAAACGCCTACTACTAAAGGGTGTTCGCTGCGGATGTGAAAAACGGCGCCCCGTGAGCGCCGTTTTTTTATGGTTTGGATTCAGTGGGTTGCGTTAGGGTTGTGAGGTTTTAGGTTAGGTATGTTGTGTACATATCCGTTATTTAGGTAACGGCGGCTTATGGTTCCGCTCTTACAGCGGGTCACTTTTGGCAAACGCCCCAAAAGTAACCAAAAGGTCTTTGCCCCACCACTCGGTGCCTCGC